>CAZFMX010000017.1:0-43941 GCA_964520425.1 uncultured Desulfobacteraceae bacterium | reverse complement strand
TCATAAGGCAGGATGGCTTCAGTTTGGGCTTCAAAGAAATTGTTGTACCAGATGCCGATTAACGCGAGAATGACTGGAATGTTCTTCTCGAACGGAGCTTCCCTGAAGTGCCTATCCATTTCAAAGGCCCCTTGCAGGAATTCGGTGAAGCGTTCATATCCGATATAACAGACTATGGACAAGCCGATTGAAGACCAGAGAGAATAACGCCCTCCCACCCAATCCCAAAATAGGAACATGTTTTCTTTGTCAATACCGAAGGCTCGAACCCGGTCTGCATTTGTAGAAATTGCAACAAAGTGTTTTGAAATATGGACTTGGTCTTTGGCGTGGCTCAAGAACCATTCTCTTGCAGAGAAAGCGTTGGTCATGGTCTCTTGGGTGGTAAAAGACTTGGAGGCGATAAGAAACATTGTGGTCTCCGGGTCAAGTCTCTTCAATGTTTCAACGATATGGGTCCCATCCACATTGGACACGAAATGGATGGACAGATCACTGCGCCCATAAGGAGTCAGAGCTTCTGTGACCATAGAAGGACCCAGATCCGACCCCCCAATGCCGATATTGACGATGTCCATGATTCTTTTCCCGGAGTATCCTCTCCATTTCCCTGATCGGACCTTTCCTGAGAATTCTTCCATCTTCTCCAGGACAGCGTTTACTTCAGGCATTATATCTTTGTCATCAGAATAAATGGGCGTGTTTTCCCGATTTCGCAGGGCAATGTGTAAGACAGATCTATCTTCCGTTTGATTAATACGATCCCCGGAATACATCTTTTGAATGGCATCTTCCAGAACGACTTCCTTTGCCAGTTTGATCAACAGCCTTATGGTCTCCCCGGTGATGATGTTTTTTGAGAAATCGACAAGAATGTCGTTAAACCGGATGGAGAAGTCTTGAAACCGCTGGCTGTCTTCCGAAAAGAGGGTGCTCATGTGGACCCTCTTCATTTTCTCAAAGTGTAGAGTTAGGTCTTTCCAAGCTCGTGTTTTGATGGGATTCATCACATTCAACATAGTGTATAGACCTCGATATGTAATAAAAGAATCTTTTCTAGGCCATTTCTCGGGGCTGTCCGATGCATGACAGGACAGTGCTCCAGAATCTTCCGTCAGGGTCAATCTTCTTTCTGCTGGAAACCGCCAGGCTGATGGGCACATGGGTGAATTCCCCTTTCCAATAGCCGATCAGCATGTTTGTCTTGCCTGCCATTCCAGCATGGACGGCATTGTGACCCAGGAGCAGACAAAAACCGGAATCATGAGGATTGGCAGGCATACTTCGAATGGTGTAGCTGGGATCGATATATTTGAGGTCAATTTCCATTCGTCTCTTTTTGAAATAGGCCCTGATTTTATCCCTCAGGAAAATCCCCACATCACCAAAACGAATGTTACCGGAGGCATCCCGTGCCTCGGTTCGTCCCACAAGATCCTGACCCGTACCTTCTCCCACTACGATAACGGCATGTCCCTTGCGCTCCAATCTTTCTTTCAGGGTCTTTAGAAAGACGTCCAAAGAAAAGCGAACTTCCGGAATCAGACAGAAGTTAACATCGTTATTGGCAAGGGCAGCATAGGCCGGGATAAAGCCTGATTCTCTTCCCATCAGTTTCACCAGTCCGATACCATTTCGGGCGCCGATGGCTTCGTTATGGGCCGAGTAGACGGCCGTCCTGGAGTAGGATACAGCCGTCTCAAAACCGAACGACGTATCAACATAGGAGATATCGTTGTCAATGGTTTTGGGAACCCCGATGACGCCGATTTTAATCCCACGGCTTGCGATTTCCTCGGAGATTGCCTGGGCCCCTCGCAAGGTACCATCACCGCCGATGGTGAAGAGAAGCCGCACATTCATGCGTTCGAGCACGTCCACCATCTCCGCGATATCCTGAGGCCCTCGGGAAGTCCCCAGAATGGTACCACCCTCCTTATGAATATCGTTGACCGAATCCGGGGTCAATTCCAGAGGCGTATGACCATGGTGGTGAGTCAGGCCCTCATAGCCGTATCGGAAACCAAAGACCGTTTTGACACCGTAGTGATAATAGAGACCCATAACAATACCGCGAATCACATCGTTCAGGCCCGGACAGAGACCCCCACATGTGACAATGCCGCACTTGAGTTTGGAGGGGTCAAAGTAGATGCCCTCTCTGGGGCCTGCCATCTCAAAAGAGGGCGGTTCTTCCCCGGAACTCAAATATGCTCTGATCTTTTCGATTCTATGGTGATAGAGTATACGGTCCTCATCATGGACAAATTGTTTCGTCTCCATGGGGGAAGGGATGTGACACTCCCCAAGTGTCGAGACAGTCATGTTCAAATCTTTGATATGCATCAGCTTTATTCCCTCATTCTCGCAGTGTCTAATGTTTTCAGTTCAAGAGTCTGTATATCAGACTCATCTAGTACCTCGTATCATAACTCCTAAGACTCATATGCAAGATTCTTGAAGGAGTACTCGATTGTTTTATTGTGTAATAAGACATGGACTTTTCCCTCAAGACGATATCTATAGAGGCTAGTGACGGTGATCTGATCTTTGAGGGTTTGAGAGGCCATTTCTTCCAAGCGAGCTATACATTCTGCCATAGTTTATGGGGCTTAAACCCTCAAAGCTCAGATCACTGCGGGATTCAGTGGAATTTTTTTTTGAGATATCGTCTTGAGGGAACAGCCCATGCCTCATTTATTATTTGATCCGCGAATATATGATATGGGGCACTAGTTTGAAATCAGCTGGTGAAAGGCCTTTCGTCCTGCGAAATTCGCCCCCTGCCCCAGCTCTTCTTCGATTCGCAGCAGCTGATTATATTTTGCGATTCGATCAGTGCGGCTTGCCGACCCGGTTTTGATTTGCCTGGCACCTGTAGCTACCACAAGATCTGAGATAAAGGTATCCTCGGTCTCTCCGGATCGATGGGATACCACAGATGTATAGCCTGCAGACGTCGCCATTCGAATGGCCTCCAGGGTTTCAGTTAGGGTGCCGATCTGATTGACCTTGATCAGGATGGAATTGGCGATCCCCTCTTGAATGCCCCGGCCGAGGCGTTCCGTATTGGTCACGAAGAGGTCGTCACCCACGATCTGGATCGTGTCTCCCAGGGCATCGGTCATCAGTTTCCAGCCCGCCCAGTCATCTTCGGCCAGGCCGTCCTCAATGGAGACGATGGGATACTGACGCACCCATTCGGCCCAAAACTCCACCATTTGTTCCGGGCTCCGCTCGCTATGATCCGACTTTTTAAATATGTACTTGTTCTTCTCTGCATTGTAGAATTCGCTGGCTGCCGGATCAAGGGCAAGGTAGATATCTTCACCGGAACGATAGCCCGTCTGTGTGATGGCCTCAAGGATCACTTCGATGGCTTCCTCGTTGGATTTGAGATTCGGGGCAAAACCTCCTTCATCACCCACCGCCGTGGAGTAACCCCTTTTCTTTAAGACATTCTTTAAGGTGTGAAAGACCTCCGCGCCCATTCGAAGGGCATCGGCGAATTTTCCGGCCCCCAGCGGAACGACCATGAATTCCTGCACATCCACCGAATTATCCGCGTGGGATCCGCCGTTCAATATATTCATCATAGGGACCGGCAGAAGCGAAGCAGAATCTCCTCCCAGATATCGATAGAGTGAAACTCCTTGGTATGAGGCTGCAGCCCGCGCAACAGCCATAGATACTGCCAAAATAGCGTTGGCCCCCAACCTACCCTTGTTTGAAGTCCCGTCCAAATCAATCATCTTTTGATCGATATCTTTTTGGAGTGTGGCATCCAAGCCTTGAATTGAGGCAGCGATTTCGCCACTCACATACCCTGCCGCTTTGAGGGTGCCCTTACCGAGATAACGGGATTTATCTTGGTCCCGAAGCTCAACCGCTTCGTGCTCTCCCGTTGAAGCGCCCGAGGGGACGGCTGCCCTTCCCATGCTCCCGTCTTCAAGGAAGACATCTGCTTCTACAGTGGGATTGCCTCTTGAATCGAGGATCTCTCTTCCAATAATCTTTACAATTTCAGCCATGGCTAATCCTCCTTTTCATCGGCGCCATCACGCTTACGGGGGAAGTCAAATTCAATCTTTATTCGGCTTCTTAACAGCAAACAGCCCACAAGCACAATGACACCCGCTCCTGCTCCTGTCCCATAGATCTTGAAAACATCAGCGAATAAAATTCCTTCCATATGACACCTCCTCTGGAGATCTTTATTAAGGACATCCCATTCACGGCAAAGCTTCGAGATGTTCCCTGGCTCTTATCTCCTCAGTATCTGATATAAAAAGATATCAGCATGTAATCTGTCATGCAAGCAGATCCTTGGATAAACTCTTCTCCCGACACCTTCTCCATAGAACGCCTTCCATAGTAGCCTGTCCATCCCCGTAACTGGTTGCTCTGGCGAGTACAAAGATTTAATGAAGGATTCAACGGGTTGTTTTTGAAGGGATTATTGGATTATCACACCTATTCTCCCTAGAATCGATCCGTCTCCTCAGTTGTTTCTTATACTAAGATGTGGTATCACCTCACATGCCTTATGGATAATCCATAGGCAGAGTCGTCCTTAAGAGAATCTCAAATTGATTAAAATAAGAAAAAAGACTTTCCTCTGGCTCATAGGAATCCTTCTGGCCCTCCTTTTAGCTTTCTGTCTCCTTTTCCCTATGCTCATCAATCTGGATGCCGTCAAAAAGAGAGTTACGGCGCGTATTTGCGAGAAAGTGGAAGGAAAAGTGACCTTTCAGCGCCTCGATTTCTCGTTCTTTCCAAGGCCCCACGCTCTGATCGAGCAAGGTGTTGTTTCTCTCCCCGAAAGAGTCAACGGGACCTTTGAGAGTTTGAGGCTCTACCCAAAGATCCTGCCACTTCTCATAGGTAAATTGGGTTTGAACGAGGTTCTAGTGGAACAACCTGATTTCAAAATCACATTCCCAACGAGATCCGAGACGGGAGGGAAAAATGATGATTCTCCGCCACTTTCGATAAGAATTGAGGAATCCTTGACTCCGGTTCTGGCACACCTGGCTATATATGCACCTCATCTTATGATCAGAATAGAGAATGGGCGTGCGGAGTTTTTCGGAGCAATGGAATCTCCGCTCTCTTTCCATCATATAACGACCCGCATTGTCTTTCCTCCCAAGGAATTGTCCTGTCACCTCACTTGTTTATCCGATCTGGGGGAAGAGATAGCGTTCGAAGGGAGACTGAACATAGAGGATGAAAAGGGTAATGGACGGTTGGATATAAAAGACTTCTGCCCTCACAGACTCATAAACCGTTTTCTTCCCGACGCGTTTCTTTGTCTTGCCGAATCTCAAACCGATTTGAAGTTGAACTTCGATTTTGTCAACACTCAAATACTGACAGGAAACATAGAGTGGGCTCTTCCTCACCTGGTCCTGCAGCATGAGAAAGAGAAAGTCGACCTCACCGGAAAGAAACTCAAAGCCGCTTTTAAGATGCACGGGCGGAAGACGGAGTTGTCTCTTGATGAGCTCTGTCTTGATTCTCCATCCCTTTATGTGACCGGCAAGCTTCTACTCGATCAAGGCCCTTCTCCGGAGGCCAGCCTGGAGCTTCAAGGAAAGGATCTGGACGTTCATTCAACTCGTGAGGTGGTCCTTACTTTGGCTGGAGATATTCACAATGTCGACAGGTTCTTTCAAATTGTCAGAGGCGGACATGTGCCGTGGGTCACTCTCAGTGCTCGGGGAAACAGACTTTCTGACCTGAAAAAACTGGACAACTATCTCATCAAGGGCACCATGGAACATGGAAATATCTTCGTTCCCCGCGCTGAATTGGACCTGAAGGAGGTAAAAGGAGAGACGATCATCTCCAGGGGCATCCTGCAAGGGAAGGACCTGGAGGCGAAGCTGGATCATTCCTCTGGTCATGAAGGAAGCTTGACTCTCGGCCTTCGAAAAAAGGACAAGGAGTTTCACCTGGATATCATGATTCAGGCCGATCTTGTTCAATTGCCTCCCATTCTGAAGCGTGTGAGGAAGAAGGAAATTTTTCTAGAAGAAGTCTCCAATTTTGAAGAGGTGGAGGGGAGCGCCACCGGGAGGCTGGTTCTTGGAGATGAAAAGAGGTCTATCAGAGCCAGCGTCGATGTCTCTGAATTCAATCTCAATACTAAGTACCGAAGGGTTCCGTATCCCCTGAAAATCAATCAAGGACGCCTTTTCTATTCTGCCAAAGAAATCGATCTTTCCGGTTTGAAGGGTGAATTGGGAGGGTCCTCGTTTTCGGATCTCGGGGTAAGGATTGACTGGAGCGGGGAGCCACACCTTATAGTCGAATCAGGTGAAATCCATCTATTCCTTGATGAAATCCATCCCTGGTTGAGTTCATTCGAGGCCCTGCCCTTTTTTCACTCTCTCAAAGATTTCGGGATAAATGGGACTCTTCTCTTCTCCAACCTGAATCTGAGAGGCCCGTTACAGAAACCCAAAGACTGGCTTGTGCTCGCGAGCGGAAAAGTACGGGAGTTTGTCTTTGATTCAAGCCTGTTTCCAGGGCCCATCAATGTGTCTGAAGGAAATTTTAACACACTTGAGGACACAACCCGACAAGAGCTTCATTTTCAAGAGATCCAAATCAATATGCTTGATAATTTCTTGACTGTGTCAGGTTATCTCGACGATTACCGAAAAGGACTTGACCTTGCTGACATCAATCTGAAGGGGGATGTTAATCTCGAAGGCACTAACTGGGTTTCAAACCTGCTTCATATCCCCAATGAGTTTAAGATTCGATCCCCTTTCTCCGTTTCTAAGGGTCGATTTATATGGGAGAAGGGTGTCAAGACCTGTTTTAAGGGTGACTTGCTCCTTCAAAGCGGTCCGCAGATCTATTTGGACATTCTCAAAGAACCCGAGTCTTTTGTGCTCAAGAATATACATGTCCATGATGAAGACTCACAGCTTTCGGGCAAATTGGCTATTGGGAAAGACGAATTCAGTATCGATTTCACCGGCAATGTCTCTGAAGCGAGCATCCATAGAGTCTTTGTCAGAAAGCTGCCATACCTATCCGAGTTGAATGGGGATTTCAAAGCAAATATCCTGTTCGATCAACCCAAGAGATCAACAGCCCATGGAAAGTTTACAGGAAAGGATCTTATATTCCCGTGGGGCCTTAAGATCCCGTTGCGAATAGGATCTTTTGCCATTTACGGTGAAGGGGATCAAATCAAGGTAGACTCCGCCATCTGCACATGGGGAGAATGTCGAGGAGTCCTTGACGGGACACTAAGATTTTCCGAGACAGAATACGCATTTGACATGGATCTCTCAAGCGATGCTTTGATTTTGGATCAGCTCAAGATGCTCTTCAAAACGGGTCCCCGGGATAAAGGGACCAATAGACTATGGAAAGCACCCGTGCGTGGAAACGTCAGGTTGAACTTGGGGACTTTTACCTATAATGAGAACTTCTCATGGACACCCTTTCATGCGGATGTCTCATTTCACCCAGAACAAGTGCTGGTTTCTGTCACTGATTCCGAATTATGCGGAATCTCGACACCCGGCACGCTTGAATGGACCACAGAGGGGATATCATTTGATTTCCGCCCAACGGCCGAGAAACAAGAACTGGACCCGACAATCAACTGTCTACGAGAAGGGAAAGCCGGAGCAACGGGTCTTTTTGACTTGAAGGGGCACGTAAAGGCGAAAGGAAAAGCCGAACACTTATATGAATCAGTTCAAGGGAAACTGGAAGCCTTTGCCGAAGACGGGCGAATTAATCGTAGTATACCGCTGGAGAAGGTCTTCGCATATCTCAGCCTCATTGAAATATTTCGAGGTCAACTCCCCAGGATGACTGAAGAAGGGTTAGCCTTTAAATCCATAACCATTCGTGGACATTTTCAAGAGGGAAAATTTGTGCTTGATGAAGGGGTATTGGACGGTTTGTCTTTGGATATGGCTGCGGAAGGCTACTATGATTTGAAAAATAAAAAGATAAAAGGGACGCTTTTAGTGGCTCCTCTTAAAATTGCAGATAGTGTCATTAACAAGATACCGGGGATCAATCATATCATGGCTGGAACTCTGATCTCGATTCCCGTAAAAATCGAAGGTGAAATGTCAGATCCCGTGATCAAAGTCCTTTCGGCTTCCTCAGTTGGAGAAGGGTTGTGGGGATTGATGAAAAGGACTGTTGAGCTTCCGTTTATAATCCTTGATTCTATTTTTTCAAACAATGGCAAAGATCAGGAAGAAGACCTGGAATAGTGATCTTTTCCTCATCCTTTCATGGCCCCGGCCGTTAAACCCCCAACGATACGACGCTCAAAAAAAAGAAACAGGATCAGGATGGGAAGAGTGACCATAACCGATGCGGCCATGACAAGCTGTTTGGATAGATGAACGCTTCCCTCCAATTGAATCAGCCCTCGGGTTAGGGTGAATTTCTCGGGTGAATCCAAAAACATAAAGGCAAAGAGGAATTCATTCCAAGCAATCATAAAGGTATAGAGGGCCACACTCGCCAAGGCTGGCGCTGAAAGGGGGATGACAATCCGCCAGATCACTCCGAATCGACTGCACCCATCGATCAGACCGGCATCTTCCATTTCAGAGGGGAGTGTCTGAAAGTAGGCTCGAAGCATGTACAAGGCCACTGGAAGGGTCTGTGCCAGATAGACAAGGATGAGAACGTGAATAGAATCCCGAAGTCCCAATCGGGAAAATATGACGTAGAGAGGAATGACCAGGACAATAGCCGGAAACATGTAGACTAGTAAAATAGAGGTGGACATCAACTTCTGTCCTCCAAATTGAAGTCGAGTCGCAGCATATCCTCCTAGTGTGGCCAGAATCACTGAAAAGAAGACGGTAATGAAGCAGACATACACGCTGTTAGAGATGTACGTAATAAAGCCGTGTTCGAACAGGACCTCGCGATAGGCGTCAAAGTTGATGTCTCTGAGGTCTAAACCCAGGTTACCAGGATTTGAGAGAATCTCTTCTAGAGGTTTGATGGATGACACGACCATCCAATAGAAAGGAAATATCACCATGAGGATGAAAACAGCCATCCCTAGGATTCTGAAGATTCGAAGAATTTGGTTCTCAAGATGCTCCCGAGTCATCGCCTTACACCCACTCCTTAAGATGAGTCTCTGACAGGATAACAGGATCGATAAGATTTCTCAGAATCTTTTGTCATATATCCTCTTTTTTTGACAGCCAACGGAAGTAGATGATGAGAAATACAGAAAGAAGCCCAAATAGGATTACCGCGGTTGCAGAGCTTGCTCCGATGTCAAATTTACCAAAGGCGTATTCATATACCTCGATAGTGAGAACCCTGGTTCCTGCCTGCCCTCTCGTCAGTAAAAAGATGTCATCAAACTTATTAATGGTCCAGACGAACCTAAAGAGAAACAGTGTGGACAGAACCGTCATCATCTGAGGCAACGTAATGTGAAAAAAACGCTGAAAAGGACTTGCCCCGTCCACAGAGGCTGCCTGGTACAGTTCATTGGGTATAGCCTGGAGCCGTGCCAGAATAAACAGGAATGCAAAGGGGAAATACCGCCACCCCTCAAAGAAAATAACTGAAATGAGTGCAAGAGGAACACGTATTTGCATTCCAAGCAGACCCACGCTCCACCATTTCTGGGAAAGAAAGGGAATGGGCTGGGACAGGAGTCCCTTGTTGACGCCAAACCAGTTCAGGAAACCAAGTTGAGGGTCCAGGATGAAACTCCAGGTGAAGGCGACGGCTACAACAGGTGCTATATATGGGGAGATGAAGAGGCCTCTCACCAGTCCTCGACCAGGGAATTGGCCATGCACAAGAAGGGCAGCGATCAGTCCCAAGAGGACAGAGAAAGCGCTTCCAGCGACGGTATAGATCAAGGTGGTGACAAGGACTGGCACAAAATCAGGATCACCAAAAACCTTCCGGAAGTTCATAAGAGTTAAGTTAAGTTCAGAAAAAGATATGTCACGAAGACCTTCCAGAGAGATCGGTTTGATACTGAGCCACAGGTTCCAGATGACAGGGAACACAGCAAGTCCCAAGACCACGGCAAAGGTAGGAAACAACATCCAGAAGGCCAATTTGGCCTCCTGATCAGATAAGCTGTTAGGGCTCTGTTTCATTGATTAACAGACTTTCACTCCTCAAGTGCCTTGACCCGCTCGTCCATCAATCGGGCAGCTTCTTCTGCATTGAGTTCCCCATCTAGAAATCGTTTGAGGATTTCAGGAATTATTTTTGTTCCGTAGATCTTGAGAATAAGCCCCCCCTTCCCTTCAGAAAATCCCCAGCGGTCAAAGCCATCCAATCCGGACATCAATACATCCACAACGTCCGTACCGTAGAATTCTGATATCTTAGCCCGAGTCGTCGTTCCGAATTCCAGTCCCATCCATCCCTTAATAAAGAGATCAGGTTCGTGCTGAGTTCCCTTGTGAATGGGAAGCTTTCCTTCGGCAGCCATACCAAGCCATTCCAGATATCCTTCGGTTAATAGGAATTCAACCCATTTTACGGCAGCCGCTTTATTTGCGTCCTGAGTGATCCCCAAATAGTTGATTTGCCCATATTGGGCAGCCCCATTGGGGCCTTTGAGGATTGAGACAAAACCGGTATTTTTGGCCAAAAAACCTTGTTCCCCTTTGATCATGTCAGGAAGCACGGGCTGGTCCTCGCGAAGTCCGGAGAGTTCGTCTAGAATAAAAGGAGACCAAATAATCATTGCCGCTCGCCCTGAGAGATAGTCCAAACGGGTGTGTAGCCAGTGACGGTTTCCAGGTGGGGCAAAACCGTTTAGTTGTTTGTAGAACTCGAGAACCTTGATCATCTCCGGGGTATTCAGGGACACTCCGCCGGATGGACCGGTCAGTTTCACCCCGTTAGAGAGCGCCAAGTGTTCAAAAACCTGCTGTGTATAGACTTGCCCGGGATCTGTCGGAGGCTCAAATCCCCAGATCAAGGGCGGGTTATGCAGGACCTTTGCCGCCTCAAGAATACGGTCCCATCGGTCCGGAACAGACAGTGCTTCTTTGTGAAATAGATCCTTTCGATAGAGCAGGAGTTGCCCCCATCCATCGGTGGGAACTGCGGCATAACCGCCTGTAACCCGGACCAGATTGAGTGGCCCTTTACCGAAAGTCTCTTTGCCCAAATGTTCTACGGCCGCTGTGGCGGAAGGGACATCCAGAATTCCCGCCTCTGCCCATCCGGCCGTGAAATCCAAAGGAAGGTAAAGGACATCGGGAAGGGATTTTGCTGCATAGGCCGCCGTCACCCTTTCGGCCAATAGATTTTCCTGGATGGGAATCACGTGAACTTCGATTCGGTTCTTTTCGGTGAATGTACGGGCGATTCCCCGCTGGACCTCTAGGCGATCCTTCTCCACCTCTGTTGTCCAGAAGCTGATGTGGACTTGTGCACTGACAGTAGAAAGCCCGTGTATGTTTAGAAAAATGAGTGTAGCTAGAAATGTATTCGAAATTCTCATGGAGAACACCTCATTCTCCATCTTCACCTGTTTTGTCTTGCTTTAATGCGAATATTAGGAGAGCCTCGATTTGCTGTCAAGATGAAAAGGGACCTTGAGTTGGACTGGCTGTCAACAGGCCTTCTCGGTGCTTGAAGAGGAGGGGGGTGACAGAATCGCGTCCGAAACCAGTGTAACTAGACCCCAGATAACATCCGCTTGAATGTGATGCTCAATAGAGCGGTCAAAAAGAACTGAGAGGCGGGGACCAAACTCTTCATCTCCCTTCCAAAACAGGTAATGGAGTGGGATTTTGGGCAATGCCGCAAAACTGTATGCAGCATCGGCTAGTTCCAACTCCTCACCTCCCGAGCGCTCCGCTGCCTTTTTAAAGCCTTCCAAATCGTTTCCGTAACGATCCAATAGAGGCTTCGTTTTGAGTTCATGCGGTCCTTTGAAGAAGTGTCCGGTTCTGAGTTCTTTTATACCGACCATCTCGTGGCTGAGAGGTTGGGGGCCCGAATGGAGCAGGTAGGAAAGGCAAACCAACTCTAGAAGTGGATTCTCCGCACGGGCCCACTGAATGTGGCTTTGACGATATAGGCAATGACTTTCAATGTCGACCAGAAGATATTCCTTTAAGAATGGAAGGAGCAGGCCTGTCGGTGGATGGTTTTTGGCCAGTGAATTCATGCAGACTTCATCCAGGGAACGTTTCTTCAGCTCTTCCCAGTATTGCACAGGCACCACTACTGTATCTCCGGAGGGCGTTTTGTACATTTGTTCTTGGCCGCGTCTCCTCTCTTGCATGTCTAAGAATCCCTCGCTGAATGGATAGGGCCCTATCCTAAATGAGTCACATGGGAACTCCTCACAATCCTTTGGACAATACGCTACTCCATTTTCTACAGCGCAAGCAAGAACAGGACACGGAGTCCCCATAATTCTCAGTTGGGCTGCCAACTTTTCCCGTCCTCTTTGGCTCCTTCCCGACTCGCACGTAGAACAGATCTCAAGGAGATTCAGTCCACACACATCACAGTTTATACCACAAGCTCCAGTCGACATCGAGAACCCTTGTTACATGCCTCTTACATGTTTCTTGCCAGAATTCGGGCAAGATGATCCTGCGCCATCTCAAGTTATTTAAAAACTATTGACATACCTTGTCTCTTCCATCAAAATTCGTTTGTGCAAGAATGCATACCAATTGCTTCAGTACTATACGGGAAATTGAGGGATTGTCAAATATCCCGATATTCTAGTGTCGTGTCTCAGAATTAACTTGAATAAGAAGTACCTGCTGCACAGATTCAAACGTGTCGTGGAACCCACTAAAATCATGGAAGGTATTTCCGGAATACGACACTAGAATTCACCATCAGATTTCGGTTTATGTACGAATAACCGTGAATCAGTGTTTCATGTGACTATTGACCTAAGCAATGGACTCAGCTCCCCAGGAATATTAGATTCTCAAAAAAAGGGAAATTCTAGTGATCAGATTTTGCTTGCAGCTGTTTTGTTTAATCCTTGTTTTGGCCGGTTGCGGCGAAAAGGCGGATCAACAGATCATAGAGACACAGCCTGATAAGTACACTGTCTCTATAGACCGACCAGTTGAAATCCCCGAAGACTTTCCTACTGACGTGTACATTTATCCTCGGTCAAATACCATTAATGTTACCAAGACAGAAAAAGCATATTCCCTCACTCTATCAACAAATCATGAAGTGCCCAGAATCGTGGAGACCTACAGGAGGCAAATGAAGATAAAAGGATGGTCACTAAAAGCCACGACAACTAGTGGAAAGGGATCTTTTTTGGCATATACCAAAAAAGATCGTGTAGCAAATATTGTAATAAGCCCCGCGAAGGAAAAGGTTCATATCAGGGTAACAGTCACTATTGAGTAGGCTTCAATTGGATGAGGAGTCCTATTGTCCAGATTTATTCTCTTCAGTTTCACAAGGGTCTTGTTCCAATAGAAAAGAGGTTTTTCGGACGGTTTTCTATCAGGGAACGGAAGAGTCTGGTTCTCCTATGTAATATCATACCAATAAATAGCATTTGTTTTCTTACTGAAGGCATTTAATTTCCCATTCTTACAGAACAGGAGACTGAAAGCGCTGTAACCACTCAACATGTTGCAAGAAAATAGGCTGAACTTTTTTGGTATCCTCCTTGCAGGAATTCAGTGATGATTGAGGGAAATCCCCTTTGCGTCACTGTAGATATGGAATCGTAGGGAATGTGCCTTTAATTCATATGGAGTTTCAGTCCTAAAAACCTGAAGTCAATCTATGAAGAAAAGACGATGGAAAAGAAGACGATAAAAGTAGATTTCTCCCTTGTTGACACTGAAGGCAGACGCCAGAAGATTGATCGAAGGCAATTCACCTATCTCACGCACATTCCGGAAAGACGATGCGGGAAAGATCGTAGAAGCGTCGACGATTCCGGATCCAGTGAGACACAAAGAAGATTTGCCGATGTTATGGTAAACCCGGATCATCAAGAGACTGAAACAAAGAGCGAATAATCCTCGTTGCCTCAAAGAACAGCCTTCCATTAGCGCTGTCCTTATTTCCTTTCCATCTTTTTCTGAAGAATATCCCCAAATGTTCCGAAAGACCCGGATGACTTTCCACTTTGGGAAAGATGTTTTCTGAAATCATCGTTCTCATCGTTCTCAGGTTCCTCAGAGGCCACAGTCAGCGACAGACGATTACCCTGTTGGTCTATTTTGAGAATCCTGACTTCAAGAAACTGATTTTCTTCCAAGATTTCTCGGGGATGCTTTATTCTCTTGTTCTTTCCAAGTTCCGAAATATGAATGAGTCCATCGATCCCGGGTTCAAGGGTCACAAACGCCCCAAAAGGAACAAGCCGGGAAACTCTCCCTTTATGCACGGAACCCTCCGGGTATTTCTTTGCGGCCTTGTTCCATGGATCGGGCAAAGTATCTCTCAGGCTGAAAGAAAATTTGTCATTCTCCCAATCCATTTTTTTGACCACCACGTCCACTTTTTGCCCCACGAAAATCGATTCGCTAATATCTTCTACTCTTCCCCAGGAAATCTCTGATATGGGGATCAGCCCTTCAAGTCCTCCGATATCAATAAACGCACCGAACTTCCGAACGGATATGATTTCCCCGTTAACGGTCATTCCTTCTTTCAAAGACTCTCTCAGAGCGTTCTTTTGTTCTTCTCGTTCTTCTTCCAATATAATCCTATTGGAGACAATGATTTTTCGGCCTTCTTCCCCGTATTCGATGATCCGAAAGATCATGTGTTGCCCAATATAAGAGGAGGAGTCCTCTACCCGTTTCAGCCCCATCTGGGAAAAAGGACAAAATGCCCGTACAGTCCCTCCAACCTTGACCTCAAATCCTCCCTTTGTTTCCTTTTCCACAAAACCTTCGACCGGAATTTTATTATGATAGGCCTCTTCCAGGAGCCCAGAAGCCGCTGATCCTCCGGAGAGCCGGGTGGTGAACAGCATCTCATTCTCCTTGGAAGACAAAAAATAGGCATCGATCCTGTCGCCCTCTTTCAGGGTTATGCGCCCTTCTTCATCCACAAATTCATCCCGGGCGATACAACCCTCAGATTTGGAGCCTAAGTCAATAAAAACCCATTCGCTTAGAATCTTGATAACCTCAGCTTCAACCTTGTCACCAGGATTCAAACGAATGGGCGCAACAATGGTCTTCTCTAACAAATCTTCGAAGCTCTCTTCGGGTTGAGCTTCCGTATCGAAATCTTTATCTTTCTCTTCCATATTTCTCCATCAAATATCTGAATACGATTCAACACGACAGACAATCGAAGGACAGACTATTTCCCCTTCAGCCTTTCGATTTCCGCCTTTCTCAGGGCAATTCTCGCCGTAGCCAACCTTACATAGTAATCTTTAATCCTTCTTGATTGTCCCCGCATCACTGCCTTGAGCAAATCCCCTTCCAGTTCAGCCACTTCCAGTAATCTATAATAATCCAGGGATTCTTTAAAGTGGGCCAGCACAATCAGGCCCGTAAGCAGAGGATGGTTATTGGTCACGTTGGCATCCTTAAACTGTATGCCATGTTCCAGTTCAACTTCCAGACCCGCACAGAACTCCTTAGGATCAATATCCATCCCCTTGGTATTGACCTGTGCCAGAATGACTTTGGCTTCTTTCAAAGAAACCTTGGCTTCCTTTTTTCTGGTCCAATCACTGATTTTGAGCTCCTTGCATATTCTTCTCACTTCGTCTTTTGTAATATATTGGGGAATTTTCATCATCAACTCCTTTTTGATCTTTAACTCGCTTACATTTCATTTCTTCTCGTCTCTCAACAGACCTTTAAGGCCTGCAAATAGTCTATGAGTCATAGTGTCTCCTTCATCATCTTCGACCTGCAATCCTCTCTCTGCCCTATGATCCAGGAAACGGCTGTGCTCATTGTCGTGGCAATGGATGTAGAGGTTTTTCCAATTACTCCCGTTAGAAGGATTGTTGTTATGGTTGTGATCCTCCTGCGATCCAGACCTTCTAAGGGTCATATTCCTTCCTTCTTCCCGGCCAGCAAAGAAAAGGCCTCATCTCCTTTCATTCAGGCGGTCTAGCACATCCATTCCTGTTGTTTTTTTCCGGAGACCTTACGTTCCGAAATCTTTCGCTAGTTCTTGCGATTCTTTCCTCCGTTTATTGCGGATACTTGCCCGTTCCGGAGCAGTATCGTATAATCTTTTCTCCAATTCGGTTTCAGGGATGACACCGGGAACCGGATGGGGCTTTCCTTTGTCATCCAAAGCAACAGAGGTCAAAAAGGCCGTTGCACAGACGGTTCGTTTCCCTGTCCTCAAATCCTCCCCCACAACCTTCACGAAGACCTCCATAGAGGTCTTATGGGTCCACGTCACGAAAGACTCAAGGCATATGGCATGATCCGATCTGATGGGATGTAGAAAGTCCACGGAATCGGTCGAAGCGGTGACCACCGTCATCCGTGAATGGCGCATGGCGGACAGGCCTGCCATATCATCGATATAGGCCATGACCTTCCCCCCAAACATTGTCCCGAGATTATTGGTATCCGGTGGTAAGACAATCGCGGTTTTTATTGCTCTGGATTCACTTATGGGTTTTGGTTTCATCCACATTCTTCGTAGATAACGAGCCGCGTCCTACTAGATGGCTATGGAGTAGGCGCAATAGAGTATAAGCTAACCGGGAAAGAAGCTAACACTGGACAAGATCCTTAGGGTTTTCTCTCGTGACAATCATAGCAGTTCCTGTAGGGGGCGTCTTCTGAAATCTTCTCTTTGAACAGGTTCTCATGACAAGATTTGCATTTATTGTGGAACGCGATTCTCAGCTTTTTGATGTCCCCTTTGCTCTCTGAGGGGTCGTGACAAGTCCCACATTTATTGACAGGATCTCCTTCTGTCCAGACATTTTCAGCCCCCTTATATACGTGATGGCAGTCCTCACAAGCCACGTCATAATCATCATAATGGGCCAGGTGCGAGAAGTAGACCGGTCCTTTGCGATCCGGTTGATAAACCGAATTGTCAATGACGATCTCCTCCGGCATGGATTCTTCTTCAGCAATCGTCACACTCCAGGTCAACATTACAGCCAGACAAGCAAAAACAGCAACCGAAATAGCCCAATGCTCTTCTCTCATATACACCCTCCTCATGCGAGGTTTATATAACACCTCACCATAAGAATGGCAATATTACTGCGAAACGACAGTGATCAACAAGCATGTTTTTATTTGAGACCTCTTTTTGATTCGGAATGACTCTAAACGATGGATATCACATGAAAACATTTTAGCTATCCTTCATGTCCTTCAAAGTATTAGATCATCAATTTTTTGTCGCTCCCTCTGACTTATGGTTCTCAACTTAAGAGCTTTGGTTCGAAATTTCTTCGCACTAATTTCATATATTTGCTTGACAAGGAGGGAGGAAACCGTTATGTTACTTTTTTCACAAGGCTCCTAGAATCTATCAACTCACGCCACATATCCATCTTGTCTGAATGGATGCAACGAGTTGAAGAACGGAAAGATTTGCGGTTAATAATATAGCGTGCTTTTCATGCTATATATTGTCTTGCTAAACTATACAAACAGGAGAAAAGAAGATGATCAAACCCCATGGTTCGGAAACACTAAATCCACTTTACGTCGAAGATGATGCAAAACAGGCAGAGCTTATGAAGGAGGCGGAATCGCTTCCCTCGATCACAATCTGCTCGGCAGCCGCCGGCAACGCGGTTATGCTCGGCAGCGGTTACTTCAACCCTTTAACCGGATACATGAACAAGGAGGATGCACTAACCGTAGCCAAGGATATGCAGATGACAAGCGGGCTTTTTTGGCCGACACCGGTTTTGAACATGGTGGAGGATGCATCAGCCGTTAAAGACGCTAAACGCATAGCCCTCCTGGATCCCAATGTCGCCGGAAATCCTGTGCTTGCCATCCAGGATGTAGAGGCCATTGAGACGTACACTGATGATGAAATGAAAATGATGACCGAAAAGATATTTGCCACAAATGACCCGGAACACCCAGGAGTCAAAGCGTTTAACACGGTCGGAAAAGTCGGTATCGCCGGTCCTATCCAGGTGCTTAATTATTCGTACTTTATCACAGATTTTCCCGAGACATTCCGGACAGCCGTTCAAATTCGTGATGAGATCAAAGCGCTCGGGTGGGAGACCGTGGTCGCCTTCCAGACTCGTAATCCTATGCACCGTGCCCATGAGGGCCTCGTAAAAATGGCCATGGAGGCTGTTCATGCTGACGGCGCCGTCATCCATATGCTCCTTGGTAAACTGAAACCGGGCGATATCCCCGCCGACATACGTGACGCGGCCATCCGTAAGATGGTTGAGCTCTATTTTGAACCGAACACGGCCTTGATTACCGGATATGGCTTTGACATGCTTTACGCGGGCCCAAGGGAGGCCGTGCTTCACGCCATTTTCCGTCAGAATATGGGTTGCACTCACCTCATAGTCGGTCGAGATCATGCCGGTGTTGGTGACTACTATGGCGCATTTGATGCCCAGACTATCTTCGATGGGATCACTAGGGATGATCTGTTAATCGATATCTTCCGGGGAGATCACACGGCATATTCCAAAAAGCTTGGAAAGGTGGTTATGATGGGCAGTGTCACGGACCACACAAAGGATGATTGGGTTTTTCTCTCAGGAACCAAGGTTCGCGAAATGCTGGCCGCAGGCCAGGACCTGCCCTCGGAATTCGCGCGTCCTGAAGTTGCTAAGATTTTGATGGGCTATTACCAGTCTGAGGCAGCGAAAAAGTAGCTAGGACTTGGTTAGCAATAATAGTTCTGCCTAGAACAACCCTTTGAAAGGCTCCCGTTCAATCTCATTGAGCGGGAGTTTTTTTGTCTACTATTTTGGAGCCCTCTTGTAGCTGATTGATATTCCTGCGCCACTGCTGTCCAGGGTTGTTTCTATATTCTTTAGCCCCTTAATATATTCGAAAAATGCAGAAGCGCCGCGTCCGCCTCCCCTACCCCGCCAACCATCTGAAATGTTGTGAGCCGTATAGCAGCCCCCAATCTTGAGTTTCGGATAGATATCCATGAAGTAATTCTTGTACCAATCTTTGTCCGCATCACAGAATACGAAGTCGAAGGGACCCTCCAAATCTTTGACCAGTTCGTGGGCGTCTGCGAGTCGTGCATCAATAAAGTCTGAAAGACCTGCTTCCTCAAAGTTGACCAGAGCTTCCCTATATCGATATTTGTCGATTTCAATGGTGATCAGTTTACCCCCTGTTTTACTTAGAGCCCAAGCCATCCAAATAGCGGAGTGTCCGGTGGATGTGCCTATCTCAAGCGCATTCCTGTAATAATTCTGAACGATCAGGTCGAAGAGTATTTTACCATCCGATTCTGGAACATTCATATCCCTCCATCGATGGCGATTCTTCTCAAGAAAGGCTGTGACTTTTTCATCGATCGATTGCTCGCTCATTCTGTCCTGAGAAAAGACGGAAAAGAATGGAAGAATCAAAATCAAAGAACTTAATGAACAAAGGAAAATGCTCTTTTTCATAGTTTTCTCCCTGCCACCTACTTTCTTGATGTCGTCGTGATTTCTCTTGGTACGAGCACGATTTCTATTCGTCGATTCCTCGCCCTACCCTTTTCTGTCTTATTAGATTCAATGGGCTGGTATTGTCCGTAGCCGGTAGCGGAAATCAGGTGGGGATCGATGCCGCATTTGTCCTGCAAATACCTGGCTACAGACGTTGCTCTAGCCGCTGAGAGTTCCCAATTGGTAGGATATTGCTTGACTAGGTCAGGCCCGATTGGGACGTTGTCTGTATGCCCGGCTATGTTGATGGTTTGGTCTTTCACATTCAACAAGACTTTCCCGACCCTTTCCAGTACCTGAATTCCTTCTGGTTTTATGGTGGTTTCTCCGGAATCAAAAAGTATTTCGTCAACCATATTCACTTTCAATTTTCCCTCGAGTTGGGTGATGGTAATCTTCCCCTTGTCTATTTCCGCCCTCATATCCACCAGCAGGTCATCATACGTGCGCCTCATCTCCTGCACCTCTTCATCCCGCTCCACCTCCAATGCCGTGACCTTAGTCAGCAGGATTTCATTTTCTTGTTTCAAACGGCTATTTTCCGACTGTAATTCCGATACCTGTTTGCCAAATGAACTTGTTTCCGACTCCAGGATCTCCTTCAGATTGGTGTTTTCTTCTTGAAGTCGATCAATTTCCTGTTTAAGAGAGACGATCTGGACCTTCAAGTCCGTCTTCTCTTTTTCCAGGTTACCCGTTTTAGTTCTGAGAGTACTATATTCACTCCTCAAGGTCTCCAATTCATCAATAGACCTCTCACTCTCTTCCACCTTCATCAAATATTCCTGCCTACTCACACAACCCACTAAGAGAACTAATGTCAAAGCAGGCAAAATCACTGAACAGACTTTCTTTATCAGGTTCATGCGTCCCTCCAATCCCAATAGGTCAATAATATTAATAGGGAGATTTAAGGATTCACTCGCTAAAAAGAACAAAAGTGGTCTTCTACTCGGTCAGAAAATGCATTAATTGAGAATCGTTAAGTTTTTGAGGATTCTATCAAAACAACAGAAAAAACTCAAACTTCCCTGTTTTCCAAAAGTCCACCGGGCGCTTTTTCTCCTTTCCCCTTCCTCCTGGAGCTTCAGTATATTCTTGACAATAATTGGAAAAAGAATATGGTTTGTCACAATGAATCGCCCCTCCCAAACAAGGGATTGATTATGAAACTGCACGAGTATCAGGCTAAAAGCATCTTCAGGAGGTTTGGAATTCCTGTCCCGGCAGGTGAGGTGGTCGCCTCGATCAAGGATGCGGCTGCGGTCGCCGAAAAACTTCAGGGACCGCCCTGGGTTGTTAAGGCCCAAATCCATGCTGGAGGTCGGGGAAAAGCGGGTGGGGTTCAAATGGTCCATTCTTTGGAAGAGATAAGGGAAGCGAGTGAAGCCATCCTGAATCGACCCTTGATTACAAAACAGACAGGTCCCAGAGGAAAGGAGGTCCACAGACTCCTTATTGAGCAGGGCGCAGAAATTCAACAAGAACTCTATCTCGCCATGACAATTGACCGAAACAGGGCCAGGCCTGTCATGATCTTCAGCCAGGCCGGGGGGATGGACATTGAGGAAGTTGCAGAAGAATCACCGGAACGAGTTTTCAGGGAATTTGCCCATCCTGAATTTGGATGGATGCCTTTCCAGGGCAGGCGTCTGGTCTATCGAATGTCCCCGCTTCCTCAACCTGAAACCCTGAAAGAATTGATGGATCTGATGGCGCGTCTCCACAAGGTCTTTGTAACCCTCGATTGCTCTCTTGCCGAGATCAACCCCCTAATCATCACAAAAAATGGGAGTGTCATGGCCATTGACGCTAAGATAGACATAGACGACAATGCTCTATTCAGGCAAAAAGAGTTGTCGATCTATGATGATCCCACAGAAAAAGATCCACTCGAGCAACAGGCGGAGGAGTATGGTCTCAACTATATCCGGTTGGAAGGAAACATAGGCGCCATGGTCAATGGCGCAGGTCTGGCCATGGCCACCATGGATGTCATCAAGCTGGCCGGTGCCGAACCAGCTAACTTCCTGGATGTGGGGGGAGGAGCCAGCGAGGAGATGGTCACAAAAGGTCTTGAGATTATTCTGAAGGACAAAAGAGTGAAGGCCATTCTCATCAACATATTCGGTGGCATTCTGCGCTGTGACGTCCTTGCCAGGGGGGTTCTGAATGCAGCGGAGAAGATAGATATTAGGGTCCCCCTTATCGTTAGACTGGAGGGAACTAATGTGGATCAAGGAAGAAAGATACTCGAAGAGTCGAGTCTGAAGTTCCGAGTGGCAAGAGATATGGCGGAAGCGGCAGGCCTGGTTGCAGAACAGGTATCAGGGTGAAGGAGGCATTTGATCTTGAGTATACTCGTGGATGAAAACAGCCGAGTTGTTGTACAAGGGATTACTGGAAGAGAAGGCACTTTTCATACCAAACAGATGCTGATCTACGGAACCAAAGTGGCCGCCGGCGTGACCCCCGGAAAAGGAGGGCAAGATATTGAGGGCGTGCCCGTCTTTCACACCATCCATGAGGCCATGGAAGAAGAAGGTGTGAATGTCTCCTGTATTTTTGTCCCTCCTATTGCCGCGGCTGACGCGATCATGGAAGGCGCATCCGAAGGCCTGGATGTCATTGTCTGTATTACCGAAGGGATTCCAACCCTTGACATGGTCAAAGTGGTAAGCTTTCTGAAACATAGGAGCACCGTGCTCATAGGCCCTAACTGCCCCGGCATCATCTCCCCGGGCAAAACCAAGGTGGGTATCATGCCGGGCACTATCCACAAACCCGGCAACATAGGGATTTTATCCAGAAGTGGGACTCTCACATATGAAGTGGTGGACCAACTCACTCGTGTCGGCCTTGGGCAATCCACATGCATTGGAATCGGTGGAGATCCCATCATCGGCACCACATTTATTGACCACCTGAAATGGTTTAGAGAGGACTCCGAGACAAAAGGAGTCATCCTCATCGGGGAAATCGGAGGCTCCGCAGAGGAAGAGGCAGCGGAGTATATTCAAAGGGAATTTGAAAAGCCCGTCATCGCGTTTATCGCGGGCCAAACGGCACCTCCAGGCAGACGGATGGGGCACGCAGGAGCAATTGTATCAGGTGGAAAGGGAAAAGCTGAGGATAAAATCTTAGCTCTCGAGTCGGCAGGAATAGCCGTAGTCCGTAATCTGGGAAGTCTGGGAAAGGCAGCCCTTGAAACCATGGGACAAGCTTGACTCCTATTCTGCAAAGTGCTAGGATCGAAATCAACGTGTTTCAGTTTTCCAGGCATGACCAAGACACTTTATCCCACCCAGCCGAAGAATGGAAAACATGGATAAAGTCGTAAACATTAAAGAAAGACTGGCCAGCAAAAGACTGAAGCTGCAACTGCAAAAACACAAAGGAAAGATAGGGGCTATCCAGAAACTCGTTCAGTGTTCTTCGTGTCGTTTTAGGTGCGCCTTATGTGGCCAACATTTGGGGGAATCGGATTGTTTCTCTTCGATACCTTCAGCCTCTTTCGGATTTGCATTTTGTGATGATTGCGGCGAAGAATTTGAAGAGTATCTAGCTCTCTCCCGAGGAGAAAAGTCCTCGGAGGTCTCCTGGCATAACAAAGAGTGGTTGAATATGTGGTCGGCCTGGCTGGACTACCGCAGGACAATTAATGGTTTTGTTGGTTCTCCAGAGTTTAAATCGCTTCTAGAAGAACTTGACAGGTAGTCATTGGAGGTTGTGAATGTTTGGTATAGGTATGCCGGAACTCATCATCATCCTTATCATCATCTTGATTATCTTCGGCGCCGGCAAGCTTCCAGAGATAGGCAGCGGGATAGGCAAGGGAATCAAGAATTTCCGATCCGCCACCAAAGAGAAGCCGGAAGAGATATCCCCGCCGAAAGAAAATAGCGACACGATCGAAGACAAGGACTAGGCCTTTGAGGTCTCTCAAAAAAAAGACTGGGGACATGGTGGCGTTTCTCCGGAATCTAAAATGGGATATCGTCCTCAGGGATTGAGATAGGTTCTTCTACCGGAAAAGCTTCACTCTTGGACTCCACCCTGCCCTCTTTACCGGCAGGTCCCAGCATTTGCATGGTCTGGGCTACGATTTCTGTCGTGTAGCGTTTGTTTCCGTCCCGATCCTCCCAGGAACGCGTCTGCAACCTTCCCTCTATATATACCTGTTTCCCTTTATGGAGATATTCTCCACAGATTTCACCCAGGCGAGCCCAGGCTACAATCTTGTGCCATTCAGTCTTCTCTTCCTTTTGCCCATCTTTGTTGGTCCATTGCTCACGGGTAGCCATGTTAAAACTAGCTACCGGCGTACCCGAAGAGGTATATCTCAATTCGGGATCTGCGCCCAGATTTCCAACTAGAATGACCTTATTTACGCTTGCCATGTCATAATCTCCTTATACAGATCAAGGTCTTCTAAAGACTCGTTACACAAGTCACGTATCTATCTTCATTCCGACTTTGCTTAAATTCTTGTATCAAGCTATCAGATCATATATCCGAGATCAAGCCAAATGAAACTCTCCATACCAAACTACTGAATATCGAAGTGGAATTCGCCGAAACCAACCCGCCTTCGCTCAAGGTTTCGGCGGGTCACCTCGCCATTTTCCCCTTCAGCAAACTTCTGTTCATCCTGGAGAAGGCGAATGAAGGGGATTGACTCAAGAACTCGGAGAGTATATGATATTGTTAATATAAAACAAGAACTTAGCACTACTGAGCCTTATTTAGTCAGGAAGATGATGCTGAAAATCATACCATTGGGTGGATTAGGGGAGATCGGACTCAATATGATGGTCTTGGAATATGACCAGTATATCTTGGTGGTAGACTCCGGCCTCATGTTCCCGGAGGATTATATGCCGGGAATAGACGTCGTCATCCCTGACTTTGACTATTTGAGAGAAAACAAAGATAAAGTTAAATCCGTCATTGTCACCCATGGGCACGAAGACCACATTGGTGCAATGCCCTTCTTTCTTAAAGAATTCGATGTTCCCGTCTATGGGACAAGATTTACTATCGAACTCCTAAAGGAGAAGCTGAGAGAACACAACCTCATCGAAAATACCGCCCTGCAAAAGGTAAAGGCTGGTGATGTAACGGAATTCGGTCCTTTTAAAGTCGAGTACATTAGCGTAAACCACAGTATTGTGGATGGAGTAGGTCTGGCAATTCATACACCTGAAGGATTAATCATTCATTCCGGTGATTTCAAAACAGATCAAACCCCTGTGGATGGACAGTTCACAGATTTGAATAGATTGGCCCATTTTGGAGCTCATGGTGTCCTAGCCCTGTTTTCAGACTCCACTAATGTGGAAAAGGAGGGTTTTTCCCTCAGTGAACGAACGGTAAAACGTACCCTAGAGGAATTATTCCAGTCCTGTGAGGGGAGATTGATTGCAGCGGTATTTGCATCCAACATCACCAGGATTCAGCAAATCATCAACTTGGCCGCTAAATACAATCGAAAAATCGCCTTCAGTGGCAAAAGTATGGAAACCAACGTCAGAATCGGCCAGGATGAGGGTTTTATCCGTATACCGGAAGGAACAAAAATCGATGAAGAAAACATCGAGTCCCTGCCGGATCATGAAGTAACCGTTATTACTACAGGCAGTCAAGGCGAACCCCTGTCGTCCTTGACCCGGATGGCCCAGAATAGACATAAGAATATCAGGATCAAAGAGGGGGATACGATCATATTCAGCTCTCGCTTTATTCCTGGTAATGAAAAGGCGATCACCAGTATCATAAACAGCCTCTATCGAAAAGGCGCTGAGGTCATTTACGAAAAAGTATCCGACATCCATTCCTCAGGACATGCCTATAAGGAGGAACTCAAGCTTCTCATAAACCTCGTCAAACCGAAATATTTTATCCCGATTCACGGGGAATATCGACACCTTAGAAAGCATGCTCAATTGGCTGTGGAAACAGGAGTACCTTCTGAAAACATTCGTCTCATTGAAAACGGAAACACGCTCTATTTTCAAGGAGGATCGACCGTTATTGGGGAGCAGGTTCAAACGGGAAGAGTCTTGGTTGACGGAAAAGGGGTGGGAGACGTGGGAGAGTTGGTCTTGAGAGATCGGCGAAGACTCTCCGGTGACGGAGTTGTCATAGCCCTTCTTGCCATTGACGAGCAGACGGGAGATGTGATTTATGGCCCGGATATAGTGACCAGAGGCTTTACAGTCGAAGTCCAGAGCGCACCTATATTGGATGAGGCTAAGACAATTGTTTCGGAGATATTGGCGGAAATCGAAAACCCAACACATATGGACTGGACAGAAGTTGTTCCGGATATTAAGAGAAAGCTGAAACGATTCTTCTTCAGAACGATCGAGAGGAGTCCTCTGATTTTGCCGATCATTATCCCCGTGTAATCCCGAATAGTATCCGTAGTCAGCTATTCGATGTTTGGTTGTTTAATCGAGCATCTTTTTATGGACATAGCGGATCCATAAAGGGTATGAGTGAAGATCTGAGATTCTATGTTGAGGAAGAAGCTCATTGAGCAAGAACACGAAGAGAGAATCCAAATCAAAGAGACCTATGGAACCCATCCGGAAGGAGATATGGGGTATTGTTTTTTTCCTGATAGCACTCATCCTGGGCGTAAGCCTTTTTTCCTATCACCCCGCTGACCCTCTCTTTTGGAATAACACAGGTCAGGTCGCAAAGACCCATAACCTATTCGGCACGTTGGGTGCCCACTTTGCTGGGGGCATTTTTTTCCTATTAGGGTTTTCATCCTTTTGGTTAGTAATTGTTTTTCTCACCTTCTCTTTTCTTTCCTTCCGTGGTCAGATTCTCTCATCGCCCGCCAAGACCCTTATCGCTGCTTTATGCCTGATCCTCTCCTTTGCCGGAATCCTGAGTCTGCAAATACCAAAAGGTTTTTCTTATAGGGGTGGAGAAGTAATTAGCGGGGGGCTCATAGGACTCCATATCGCCGGTTTGATGAAAGAATTTCTCAACTATTTCGGTGCCTACCTTCTTCTTATGGCCGTTTTTGTTCTCTCTCTCATGGTCTGCACCCACATTTCCTTTGGCTGGGTCTTTTCAAAACTGGGTCTATGGTTTAGCCTTCTCTTTAGACGGATTAGAGAATTCTTTCTGAAAACAAAGGAGAAAAGACGAAAGAAGAGGGTTAGAGAAAAGACCATCCAGGAAAGAAAGACAAAGCCCAGAGCAAAGGTCGTCATCGTTGAGCCTCCCCCGGAACCCCCAAAGAAGCCCAAACAGGAGTCTTTCTCGTTCATGAATATGGAGGGGAATTTCAATCTTCCCTCTTTGGATCTTCTTAACGAACTCCCCGGAATGAAAGACATGGAAATTCAGAGAGAAAGCCTCGAAATGAACGCCCGACGTCTTGAGAAAAAACTGGAGGATTACGGCGTACAGGGAGAAGTCGTGGAAATTCATCCGGGTCCCGTCATTACCATGTATGAATACAAGCCCGCCCCCGGCGTCAAAATCAGCAAAGTCGCGGGCCTCTCCGACGACCTCGCCTTGGCTTTGAGAGCGCCTAGCATCAGGATTGTGGCCCCGATTCCAGGAAAAGCGGCCATTGGCATAGAGATCCCAAATAATCAACGTGACTCGGTCTATCTCAATGAAATCCTTGCAAGCCAAGCATACAAAGACACCACTTTCCGTTTGACGATTGCTTTGGGTAAGGATATCACAGGATCCCCTTTCGTCACAGACTTATCGAAAATGCCTCATCTTTTGGTCGCAGGTGCGACCGGAACTGGAAAAAGTGTTTCACTCAATGCCATGATTAACAGCTTGCTCTTCTCCTTTTCGCCGGACACGTTGCAGTTTCTGATGATTGATCCCAAGAGGATTGAGCTGTCAGTATACAAAGACATCCCCCATCTCCTGTATCCCGTTGTCACCCAACCTGGTGAGGCTACAAAGCTCCTTCGATGGACGGTGCGAGAGATGGAGAGGCGCTACGTCCTTTTGTCTGATCAAGGAGTCAGAAATATCGAAACCTATAATCGGAAAATACTCAAGGATGGTAAAGTAAAGCCGAAGACGGATAATCCTGAAGAGAAGGCAGAAAAGCCCCTGCCCTATATTGTGCTTGTTATTGACGAATTGGCGGATCTCATGTTGACCTCTTCAAGAGAAGTTGAAGAGGCCATTACACGTTTGGCCCAAATGGCACGGGCCGCCGGGATACACCTTATCATTGCCACACAACGCCCTTCTGTGGATGTTTTGACCGGAATTATAAAGGCCAATTTCCCTGCCCGCATCTCCTTTCAGGTCTCGTCAAAAGTGGATTCCAGGACGATCCTCGACACCATAGGCGCTGAACATCTCTTAGGAGATGGCGATATGCTCTTTATGCCCCCGGGGGTGGGAAAAATCACGAGAATTCATGGTGCATATATTTCCGAAGAAGAGATTAAGAGGGTCACCAATTTTTTAAGAGAGCAAATGAAACCGAATTATGATACAGGCATGTTGACACAACTTGATCAAGAAGACGAGATGAATGACACGGAGATCGAAGTAGATGAAAAATATGATCAGGCCGTCGAATTGGTTGCCCAAACCCGTCAGGCATCTATTTCCATGCTGCAACGAAGGTTAAGAGTGGGTTATAATCGGGCCGCTCGAATGATTGAGGCCATGGAGCGGGAAGGGATTGTAGGTCCCTCGGATGGTGTTCGCCCTAGAGAAGTATTTGCACGAAAGCGAGACTATTGAGGTATGTATAGATCAGTAGAAAGATGGTGTCCTAATGTCTAAATCTTCATGCGCATTGATGTTACTCATTATTGTCTATCTGCCTATTCTAGTCCTGGCTGACCAGCAATTGCCCCAAATACTGGACGGCATTCAAAAGACATACGGCCAATTACCGGGGCTGAGTCTCCCTTATGAACGAGAAGTGATTACCCGGTCCATGGCCTTGCTCGGCGGTGGAATAAACAAAGACCTGGCTACGGGACAAATCTATTTTAAGCCTCCGAATTTCGTGAAAATCCAGCAGGAGACCCCGAAGCCGGAAACCATGTACACTGATGGGCCCGTGCTCTGGTACTATGTCCCCCACAAGAATGAAGCATACCGATACCCTTCACCTGACTTCGTTCAACTCCTAAGTGACATCTTTCAGGGGCTCAGAGATGTAGAAGAGAGGTTTGATATTGTCCTGTTGAGGATTAATGAAGAGGGGAGATATGAACTCAAGCTCAGTCCCAATCCTCCTTGGCCAAATATCCAACACCTTGAGTTAACTGTCTCTCCGGTGGTTTACACTATTCAAAAAGTCGAAATCTATGATTCTGCTGGCGGAATCACCAGGTTCATACTGGGGGAACTTCATGTAGAGGATTCCTTTCCTGAAAATTTCTTCAGATTTGACGTTCCTGAGGGCGTTAATGTTATCGAGGAAGAAGGTTAGAAGAATGGATTACGCCTTTTTAAACAGGGCTTCAAGGGCTTCTTTGGCTTCCAGGGTCCTATTCAGATTCCCTTTCGGCTTATTCTCAGCACCTCGTGGCAAGTAATAATCGCAGAAATTTGACCTTTCCTTCTCAATGATACGTTCTGCAGAAACCTCCCTACAATCATTGTAGGCATGGGGATCATAGAACTCACATTGCCGGCAGCAGTGAAGATCACGGTTACAGTGCGGACAAGTATCACGTCGACCAACCTTTTCTTTAACAGAAACCTCTTTTTCACAAAAGACACAGTTCATAACGCTTCTTTCCCTCCTATGACCGGGTATTTTGACTCTTTTGACAATCCGTATATTCAGGTGTAAGATTATTCTCTCGACCTCTTTTAGAATTCTCTCAGACAGCAATGAGTTCCGACATATGGTAGACAATCAAGTAAGCTTATGAGTATGTTGACCACGGATTAGCCGCTTCATTCCGCATCAAGAACATCATGGCGACCAAACCTCCAGACTATGCTCTTCTGGACCATACCGCAGACCTGGGCATCAATGTTCGCGGAGAGGATCTGAAAAACCTCTTTGAAACTGCTGCAAAAGCTCTAATGCACCTGATGATTCGTGGCAAAAGCCAAGCCAAACCCACGGATATAGACATCACTGTTTCAGGTCGAGACCTACCTGACCTCCTGGTCCGCTGGCTTGGAGAAATTCTTTACTTCTTTGAAGGAGAAGACCTTGTGGTCACATTCATTCATATCCATTTTCTCTCTCTTACCAGGCTTGAAGCAGTACTGAAGACGGTCCCTTTTGATCCCACCGTCCATAGAATCCATAATGAAATAAAGGCGGTCACGTATCATCAGGTCCAAGTGATAAAAAAAGGATCTGTCTGGGAGGCACAAGTCATTTTTGATACGTAGGTTTACTCATGGAAATTAACCTAGAAAAAATTGATGATTGCCGTTGGCTTATTCCGAAAAAGGGTAAAATGCGTGTCCCCGGGCTCGTCTTCTCAAACCAGAGTCTTTTAAAAGGTATTGAGAAAGATCAGAGTCTGTTGCAGGTGGCGAACGTTGCCACTTTGCCCGGCATTGTCAAACACTCTCTAGCCATGCCTGATATGCATTGGGGCTACGGCTTTCCCATCGGTGGAGTGGCCGCCTTTGGGATGGAAGAAGGCATCATCTCACCGGGGGGTGTGGGTTATGACATTAACTGTGGCTGCCGTCTCATGACAACCCTACTTCAGGCCAACGAAGTGAAGCCCTTATTGAAACACCTGGTATCTTCCCTTTTTAACCATATCCCCACCGGTGTCGGATCCAAGGGACCTCTTCGACTCTCCAAAACCGATGAAGCCAGAGTTGCTGAGCAAGGTTCCGCCTGGGCCGTTAAGAACGGGTACGGTCAACCAGAAGACCTGGAAAGAACCGAAGATCGCGGCACCATGGAGGGAGCAGATCCGACGCTCTTGAGCGATCGTGCCGTAAAAAGGGGGTTGGAACAATTGGGAACACTGGGATCAGGAAATCACTTTCTTGAAATTCAGGTCGTCGATCAAATCTTTGACCCCCAATTGGCGCAGGCCTTTCGTCTTTTTAAAGGGCAAATCACTGTTATGATCCACTCCGGTTCCAGAGGATTTGGTCATCAAATATGTGATGATTTTCTAAAAAAGATGGTCGAACAGGTTTCTGTCAAAAACCTTGAGTTGCCTGACAGACAACTTGCCTATGCCCACTTGAACTCGGATCTGGGTCGTAAATATCTCGCAGCCATGTCCTGCGCTGCAAACTACGCTTGGGCCAATCGTCAGATTCTCATGCATTGGGCCCATGAGACCTTCCTCCATACCCTTTCCATAAGCCCCCGAGAACTGGGGATGAGTCTCCTCTATGACGTTTGTCATAATATAGCAAAGATAGAGCGCCATAAAGTGGAAGGAGACGAGACATCACTCTGCGTTCATCGAAAGGGTGCCACTCGCTCATTACCACCAGGGCACCCTGCATTGCCTGAAATCTACTGCCACACCGGTCAGCCGGTTCTCATTCCCGGCGATATGGGAACTTCTTCTTTTGTCCTTGCCGGAGCACAAGGTTCAATGGATCAAAGCTTCGGGTCAACCTGTCACGGAGCCGGCCGCGTTCTGAGCCGTAGCAAGGCCATCAAGATGGCAAAAGGAAGAGCCATACATCGTGAACTGGCGGACAAAGGGATTTATGTACAGTCCAGAGGCAAAACGACACTTAAGGAAGAAATGCCCGATGCATATAAAGATATATCTCAGGTCGTGGACGTTGTTGAACAAGCTGGCTTAGCAAAAAAAGTGGCATGCCTCAGCCCACTTGGTGTTATCAAAGGCTAACGCTCCTGAAGACCCTCTCTTCGGGACGTAGGAAATGATTATATCTTATGCATTAGCAAGTAGATTTCAGCAGGTCAACACAAAAAACATATATAAACAAATGAGACTTCAAAATAGAAAAACCTTCAGTCTGAGAAGACTTGATTTCTCAGAACTACGTTCTTTCTCTGTTTTTAAGATTGTGGACATTCTGCTGTTCGGGATTCTTCATATGAAATAAAAGATTTGAGGTCCTTAATTGAACTTATTTTTCGATTAAGGTACTATTATCTAGTGTCATATCTCAGGAGAAACTCGAATGAGGAAATACCTACTTCAGGTTCATAGAGGGATACGACATCAGTAACTGTCAGCCAGGAGAATCTAAGATGAAAAAGGAGCCTGTCAGGAAGTTCTATCTTAAAGAGTTTAAGGCCATAAGCCATGCGATTTCCACTTATGAAGATCTAAACCTGCTTATTCATCATCTAGCTGAAGGCGCAGGCCGGGCATTCAAGGCAAAAGGATGTAGTATCTTTCTTCTGGATGATACGGAAAACCAGCTGTTTCGTGTAGCAAGTTATGGTCTCAGTGCTGAATATGGCAAAAAAGGGCCGATTTTTGTGACAGATGAAAGCGAGGCTGGCACGTACACTGGTAAACCCGTCTTTATTCAGGATATGCAGAATGACCTTCGTGTCCAGTATCCGGAAGCCGCAACAAAAGAGGGCATCGTTTCCATGTTGTCAATCCCCATAAAATACAGAAAGGCAACCATCGGCTTGCTCAGGATTTACCATGCAAAACCCCTGATCTTTCACGAAGAGGACATCGATGCCCTGTGTATTCTGGCTGAGCATCTAGGTCTGGCCATAGAGTCCAATGGACTGAACAACTTCCTCGACAAAGTGAAGACCGCAATGGGGAGTCTTCCGGTTCGGATGCTGGAAGGTCTGAATCTATGAAAGGTCGGGTCATTGAAGACACCACCAATTTTGCCTCCATAGATTATCAGGATGAAATACTGGTGGGTCGGAGACGTTATACCGTGACTGGCCATGAGCGTGAGTTTCGCTTCGGTATTGAAGACCCCAAATATTGGGTGAAAAGGGCCATAGACAAGGAGACAAGAGAGAAGAAAATCATCAAGCTGGCCTTTTTTGAATCATTCGACATTACTTTGGGTGGCGTCAAAATCAAACGCTTCAGAAACCCTGAAAAAGAAGGAGAAATACTAGAGCTTGTACAGGATCACCCCAATTTCATGCACGGAAAAGTGTACCGGGATGTAAAAGGGAATAATGTTCGTATTCTGGATGTAGTCCCTGGGACGAATTTTTTTAATTACATTGAATCGCTTAACTACGACCATGAGAACTATTTTCAAAAGGTCTTACCCGGCGTCTTGAATAAGCTGATACAGGCCTTTGAAGCCATTCGCTTTCTGCACTTGCACGGATTTAACCACGGAGACATAAGAAACGATCATATTATCATCGAACGGGATACCGGAAACTATGTCTGGATAGACTTTGATTATGATCATGAGGCCACAGAAAATCCGTATGCTTTGGATCTGTTCGGACTAGGGAACGTCCTTCTTAATGCAATAGGTAAAGGGATGCATGATCGCCATATGATAGAGCGCCACTCATCTATTTATGGGGACTTGAAAGATCGCCTTGAACCTGGAGATTTCTCCATTTTGGATAGAACCAAATTTTTGAACTTAAAAAAGATGTATCCGTATATTCCTATTGTATTGAACGATATTCTCATGCATTTTTCAAGAAGCGCAAACGTGTATTACGATTTTGTGGAAGAGATTATTGATGATTTAAATAAAAGCATTAACTCTATCAATTAAGAAGAGGAAATTACTTGAAAACATCAATCCTTGTTTCTATTAAAGACCCCTTAAGCTCAGCGCCGATCCTAAATTTTTTTAATCGCCTGATCCTTTGCCGGGAAGATCAACGAATAACGTTACTTCATGTTTGGCGGAAGCCGTCAGCCAGTGAGGAGCTCATGGGGAAAAAATTCGCCGAGGAAGAACAATCTCGAGTACTCTCTTTTTTACAGGAGGCGAAGGATAGACTGGTTGGGGATGGTTACGACCCCGACGAAATTAAAATCGATCTGGTGACGGAACCCTACCCGACCATAGCGGATGGGATTATTGATCAGTTTCACAAAGGAGACTATGATATGGTTGTGATCGGCCGGAAGACCATGTCCAAGGCCGAAGAGTTTGTATTGGGGGATGTTTGTGCAAAACTGATCAGAGCCCTTGAAGGAACAGCTGTTTTGGTGGTCCGAACTGGGTAAGTGTTGTCATGAGCTAAAAATCCTCACCCTCGCAAAATACTCCCCTGTATTCGCAATAAGGGCATTCTTTTCGAATCTCCTCTATATCTCCTAAAGCCTGCATTGATAAATTCCTGTCGGCCTCATCCTGCTGAGACCAGCGGAGCATCTCTTCAATGACATCTTCAGGTCGTCCCTTCCATTGGGATCTGATCAATTTTCCTGTTTCAGTAAAATAGATATATAGATCCCCTACTTTTGCCTTTAACATTCGTTCCGCAGCCCATTTGTAGGTGGCCAGTTGAAGGTTGTAGTCGTGTTCTTCTGCAACCAACAAAGGGTCCTTGCCCTCAAGGGTATTACTCTTCCAGTCAAGAATCATCCATTGCCCCGTCTCTTTTTCTCTAAACAGCCTGTCAATGGTTCCCTTGAATTCACACCCGTGAGAGATAGAAAACAAAAACGGAACCTCTGCATAGTCGTGTTCACCTCCCAGGAGGTCAAGCAATGATGCGTCCTTTACCGTTCTCTCTAGATGCTTGAATACTCTTCCTTCGAGAGTTGTTTTCATCTCAGTAATTGGAGGCTCTTCACTCAAATCAGACTGAGCCAATCGCCGGCAGATTCGGTGAAGCAGATCCTCATCTAAAGGATTTCCAAAGTGATGTCTTTCAAGATAGTGATGAATTACGTTGCCAACAAATAGGGCATCCTCGGCGACCCTGCCCTCCCATTCATCATCTCCTTTAATATCCTCCGCGAATGTACCGGTTTCATTCGTCATATGTTTGGAAGGTATTAGAGGGTCTCCTCTAATACCCAACATCACATTGTAGTAAAACATCCTGGGACACTTTCTGAAGGTTCGGACGGATTGGAAACTGAATTGATAGTAGGATGACGTTCGAATTGATTCCGAGAGGTCAAGCTTTTTTACTTGTTCATTGTAATTATAGAAATGCCTTTGTGTTGGTTTTTCACTCCTGTAAGATATGCCCTGAAACTTCCTCGGTTTCGGATCAGGCCATCGTATTGAAGGATTGCCTTCCCAACCCTTATAGTAATCCGAATATTCACTGGGGAAATGAACATCAAATTCATATATGTCATCCAATAGGTCCATTATCGTGGCTCTTTCTCTATAATCTCTTTCGGAAAGGGGGGCTCTTTCTTCGGCAGACTCTCTCTTCACCTGATGGCCAATCAACACAAGATGATTCATCGTTCTTGTGCACCCCACATAAAAGACACGCCTGTTCTCTGCTACGTCCTCCAGTCTATTTCTCCTCACAAGAAGATACCCTAACGGGCTGTAGTGCTTTCTGTGATCCATTTCAGGAATCTCTACAGGCCACAGAGGAATCTCCCCTTCCTTTTGGTTCCACTCCCCGGGTTTTCTATTCTCGGAAGCATAAAGACGGAGAGGTTTTCCCAGTTGTATTCTAGAGGGAGGGAACCGGTTTAGGTCAGGAAGAATAATCATAGGGAACTCGAGCCCCTTTGCTGCATGAATGGTCATCAAACAGATGGGACTTTCACCTTGAGACGTGATGAGCGCCTCGCCCTCCTCTTCACCTTCTTCAACCATCTCAAGGCAGTACTGGACAAACTCCACTAAGGAACCATTTCCTTCTGCTTGAAAATCTCGACTTATGTCCATGAGCTTTTCTATATTTGCCAGTCTTTGTATTCCATCGGGATGAACTGAATAAACCGCGGTGAGTTCCCGATCCGAAATAATGGTTCTAATGAGCTCTGCCAGGGGCAAACGATCTGAAAGAAGACGCCAAGATCTAATCTGCTTCCCCACAGATTTCACATATTTATTTTTTGAAGACGAAAAACATTCAAGATTCGGTTCTTTGCTATAAAAAAGATCAAATATTTCTGAGTCGGTGAGTCCGAAAATCGGGGATCTTAGCGCTGCCAATAAAGAGATCTTTTGTCTTTCATCGCTGAGATACTGAAGCAACTGTATCATCTCCATGACTTCCTGACAGCGGTAAAATCCCCTACCCCTGTGAACTTTGAAAGAAAGGTCAGCTTCTCTCAATACATTTTCAAAGGTTCTCAGATGGGTGTAAGAGAAAAAGAGAATTCCGATACTCAATTGATTCCTTTGTATCTTCTCTCTGATGTCTGCATACTCTTCAAATTCGAATTTCTCTTTTCCATGTTTTCCAAGAAGATTCTCAATGATATCAGCCACCAAAGTAGCTTCTCTATCGACCCGGTCTTTTCGTGACAATGAGTCTCGAATCAGATAACAGGTGGCTGAGCCCTTCCTTCTGGATGCACCATTCTCCGGCATGGTGATCACTCTTGGAGATGTTTCATACTCATGCAATTCCTCTGCGCCCTTATTGCTGAATATATGATCAAAGGCGGTGTTTATGAATTCTATGGGAAGAATGTCCGTTCGGAAATTGTGAGGGAGATAGATATCACCCATGAGGATCTTTCTTTTCTCGGAATAAGGTAGGGCTTCGAAGGTGGTTGTCTGTTTCTTGTGTAGTTCAGGATAATCTTGTTCGATGATCCGGAGACGAGTATCTATCTCCGGAATCTCCCAGAACATTCGATCCGATCTTCCCTGATTAGATCGGAGTATATTTTGTGTGCCATGTTCAAAAACTGTGATGTCTCCTCCTCGGAATCTATAGATAGCCTGTCTCTTATCTCCTACCACAAAGAGTTTTCCTGGTTGAATAAGTCTATTCCCATTTCCCGCCCGGTTTGAACAGAGCAGACTGATGATCTCCCATTGAACCCTGTTCGTATCCTGAAACTCGTCAACCATAATGTATTTAAATCGACCTTGAATGCGCTTGAGACCGTGTTGGTTCTCGCTTTTAAAAAGACCTGTAAGAAACGAATGAGACAATGTCTCTAAATCTGCGAAATCAAGAACGTTTCTCTTCTTTTTTTCTCTCGCATAGCGCTCCAGGCAGACTTGAGCGACCCTCAGAAATGATTGAAGCTGGTCCTGGAAAATCCTGTCGGCGGACAAGGAAGAGAATATATCAGGGTAAAACGTTTCGACTAAATCAACGTAAGAAATCTCCTTTAGGCCCTTTTTGACAGCCAGTCTGGACGCTCTACTTTTTCGGCCCTCAGAAATCTGTCTGAGGTTCCGGAAAAGATCCGGAACACCAAAATCCTTCGAAGATGGGGCTAATTCTAATTGGCTGAACCACTCTTCCAGCAGTGCATGGACTTCGTCTAAATGAGTTTTTTCCCCCCTGATCTCTCTCAACCCTTCCAGATACGGGATGAGATTCTCCTCTTTGATGATATGGCAGTATTCTTTGAAGACCTTTCCTTTCCAGTCCTTGATTCGGAAAAGATTTCTGCTGCATTCCTCGACTGACTTGAGCTTGAGGGGATGGTCTATAAGGTTTCTTATGGCATAAAAAAGGCTATAGCGGTTCCCGAAGGATTGCATAAGCGGGAAAAGACGATGACGATCTTGTTGCCAAACCCGTGCAACACCCGTCTGTATGGCATCATCCATGATTTTTTTCTGTCTTATACCCTGAATGACACTAAAGCCGGGGTCAACACCGGACTCCACAGGATGCTCTCGCAGCAGGTTGGCGCAGAAAGAGTGGATGGTGGAAATCCTATTCTTGTGAAACCGTTCTCTGATCTCTTTGATTCTGCTCTGAAGACCCCTGTCCTCTATGTTCCGATTATCAAGATCCTTCTCGATTCGGCTGATTATCTCATAAATACGGGTCTTCATCTCCTCAGCCGCTTTTTCAGTAAAGGTCAAAGAGAGAATCTGTGGGAGGGTGACTGAATCATCAATCAGTAGAATAAAGCAAAAACGATGACTGAGGATTCGGGTCTTTCCTGCTCCTGGACCGGCAGTGACCACCATGTTCCTCTGGTGATCAAGAGCACAAAATTGTTGAAATGTCAGGTCTTCAAACATTGTTCATTAGAAAAGGATTCTAGGATTCCAGGGTTCAAGAGGGGGACTCTGTATAATCTGCACACTTGAATCCTTGACACATTGAATTCTGAACCCCTTTGTGGGCTTTTTATCAGCTTAAGGATTTACATTCAAGTAGAATGCATGTAAACAACAGGAAGAGTTTGAGTCAAGGAGTCTTAGCCTGAATATGATGGGATTTAATGTAAAGGACAATAACCAGACAGCCTCACTCATCCTGGCCGCAGGCAGAGGCAGCCGAATGACAGGATTTCAAGGAAATAAGACCTTACTTCCTCTTATTCCCACTGGATCGTCCTTTGAAGGAGACCAACCTATCTTGCTTCATATCCTGAATAGGCTCCCTCCTGGCCCAAAGGCCGTTGTGGTTAGTTATAAAAAAGAAGATGTCATTCGTATCACCCGATCCCTCGGTCTTTCCTATTATGAACAACCCCTGCTCAATGGGACGGGGGGAGCCCTTATTGCTGCCAGGACATTCCTGGAAAACCTGGATTGTGAGCGATTAATTGTAACCATGGGGGATGTCCCGCTTGTCATGAGAACCACGTATCTCAAACTTGTTGACGGACTCAAGCATCATGCAATGATGATCCTGGGATTTCATCCTTTGGACAAGAAACAATACGGTCTCCTTGAGATGGATGAAATGGGCGTGAAGAGAATCATTGAATGGAAATACTGGAAAGACTATCCAGAGGAAAGACAAAGGCAACTTCAAATCTGTAATTCGGGGATTTATGCTGCCGGCAGAACCGACCTTCTCCACTATTTAAGAATCCTGGAAAAAAAACCTCACACGGTAAGAAAAGAGAGAGATGGAAAGATGATTGAAATAGAGGAGTATTTCATCACAGATCTGGTCGAATTGATGGATGAGGACGGTCTGAAAGTGGGTTGTGTGGTGGTAGAGGATGAAAATGAGGTCATGGGGGTGGATGACCTTCCCTCACTGATGAAAGCCCAGGAGATCTTTAAGGCGACCGCTAGCGTTCTGCCGCAAGAGTAGTTAAAGTGTCGTGTCCTATAAGCAGCTCTCATTGTTCTAAGAAGATTCTATGGCTCTTGCCCCTATTTCCCCGACAAGATTGCTCCCAGCTTTTCAAGGTCGTCAATCTTTCCAAGGGCGATGAGGGTATCCTCTGCTTCAATAATGCTTTTGGAGGATGGATTGAATTTCATTCCTCCCTCCTTTTTCCTGATGGCTACAATAATCACATCCATCTCCTGTCTAATCCCTGAATCAATGAGTGACACTCCGGTCAGACGAGACTTTTCATTCACTCTCAACTCTTCTATTCCCAAACCGATCTTTCTGTTATGAACAGTAAACTCTATGAAATCCGTGACCGCTGGTTTTATAATACTCTGAGCCATTTTGTGGCCTCCAAGGAGATAGGGACTCACGACCTTGTTTGCCCCGGCCCTGAGTAGTTTCTTTTCCGTATGTTCCTGATCGGAACGTGCAAGTATGAATAATTTGGGATTTAACCCTCTGGCTGACATAGTGATGAAAAGGTTGTCCGCATCAGACGCTACGACAGAAATCAATCCCTTTGCCGTTTCTAGCCTAGCTTCCAATAAGACCTCTTCAACAGTGGCATCGCCAATGACGAAGGGAATCTCTTCTGTCTCCAGGAGTTCCCTCTCTTCAGGCGCATTGTCAATAACCACCATTGGGATATTGTTCAGTTTCATTTCCCGGGCAATGATTTTGCCGATGCGTCCGAATCCGCACACGATATAGTGGTCTTTTATAGCTTTTATCTTCAATCCCAATTTCCTCCTCCCTATGATGGATCGCACTTGAAGTTCAACCATGACTTGAGCAATCATCCCCAGGATATAGGCGATGATCCCTATCCCGGAAAAAATGATGAAGATGGTAAAGATTCTCCCAGCATCTGATACCTCTCCCACCTCACCAAAACCAACCGTGGTAATGGAGATGACTGTCATATACAGAGAGTCTAAGAAGCTCCATCCTTCCAGCTGCCTATATCCTATTGTGCCAACCAATAGAATAGTGACAAGAATTCCCAGTGCTTTAACAGCTCTGCCTTGACCCAAAGGAGAGAATTCTTTCTTATATGCTACCATCCACCAACTCCTATAAACAGAGAAGGGGCGATCACATCACCCCTTCAACCTTCTCCTTACACTCTCAATAGCTGATGTACTCACTTCTCTGGAGATGAACTGACCGCCTCCACAGTGAATTCGGATATGTTCTCCGGGAGTTTCTCAAAAACAATCATGAAAGGAATGGTGCCGCCACTTGGTATATTGACATTTGTCTCTTTATTACCGGCTCGATTCTCCTGTCCTTTCTTCAAATCAGATGAAGACATTTCCCTTATCTCTTTTTCAGAAAAGTTATTCCCAGCATATGCTACGGCCGTTTGTACTATTTTTCCCTTATCATCCTGGATGGATCCTCTTACCAAGACATAACTCCGAGGTTTGGGATAGTTGTTTGTCACCATTCCCTTGATAACAAAAAGCTGTCCTGCTGTATTGGATTCTACAAAAGATCCAGTCACCGCCCGAAAAGAGAGCCTCATTACTCCGGGATCATTCGATTCCTGCTTTTCCGGGGAGTTCCGAAGGGATATGAATAGTAGAGTTCCACCGACAGCAATCAGAAATACGATTGAGAGAACAAGAATCAGTATCTTTGAAAATCCCTTTTTCTTCCTTGGAGAAACCGTCTCATCGTCATCTGTGGAAGTATCTACTCCCTCTTCGGAAGCGATCCTTTTTGAAACGGATTCTTCGGCTTCAGCCTCCTTTAAAGCCCTTTCAAAAGCCAGATCAAAATTTGCGTTCGCTGAGTCAAGAGGTAGCGTATCCTCCAAATCTTGGTCTGGTACTTTGTTCGTCATCGGCTCTTCATCTGACATCTGCTTTTTCGGATAGGCAGTAAAGACGTGTTTACACCTGGAACACTTGACCTTAGATCCCTCTGATTTCAATAGAGTTTCGTCAAGGCTGAATTTCGACGCACAATTCTCACATTCGATGATCATCTTCATCCTCCTATCAAGAATCAACCGCTTTTCTAATCCAGAACCTGGTCACAAGTGGGCTCTAGCGCCCAATGATCTGATTCACGATTCCATCTGCCTTTAGATTGTCATATAGTTTTTCTGCGTCCTCTTTTGTCACATGGTTTCCGATCATTAGACGAAAACTGGTGTCGGAGTCTTTGATAATGTATGGAGAATAGCCCAGATTTCTCAGGGATAAAATTTTATCCTCAAGTTCGTGAGATGAAGAATATGTACCGATCAAGTTTGCGTATTTTGAGTACCTCACTCCAGCCTCTTGCAGATCCTGTTCCTTCTTGAAGCTTTCGGCGCTTTCGCGATCCTTAAAATGTCCTACATATACCCTGTACCAGACTCCGCTAACCAGTTCAACTTCGGACCAATATGCAGACAACCCTTTTTCTTTACAATTTATGATGAGCTTTTGTGCTTCTTTTAGGTCACGAAAAGCACCTAATTGCAGAGAAAATGGGTACGAGATCATCTTCACTTCTGTGAGATCATCCGGCTTATCATCAAAGGATAGGGGGGATGGTAGCTCAATTTCTGATGAGGCTTCAGCGACTGACGGTTTGATCTCAACCGGCGGTGTTTCAACTTTCGGCGACATATTCGCTGAAGGCTCCATATCTTTCTCGGCATTGGGCTTTAAATGGACTGCTGTTGATTCATTTTCGGCGGCCATCCTGGGAATTTCTTTCTTGACTATTGCCTTGGTTCTGTATTCAGTAACCGGTCCAGCATCCTCTGGCTCTCTAAAAGGATCAATAAGGCCGCTCTGAAAGAGAATGCCCCCAACAAGAGAACATATTGCCAGTAAAATGAGCCCCCAGAGCCCTTTATGCGACTTTGTAGTCAACGGCTTTAGTCGTGCAACATTTTGTTTTTTTTGAAGAACTGCCTTTTTCCCGCTGTTTGTTTTTGCTTTCAAAAACGACCACAATTTGCCATGCGGCCTAGAGTTACTCTCCTGTTCTTCCGAACCATAGGCGTAGTAATAATTGTAGGATTTTAGATCCTGAAAATCGGAACTGACCTCAGGTCTCATTCCATTGAGGATGACTCCCATGATATTGCATTTCACCTGCTCCAGTTGAGCTGTTGCCCTTTTCAACAGTCCTCTTGATACCATGCCTACCCGGTAAACGAGAAGGACTCCATCGACTTTTGCAGAAAGAATTGCCGCATCCGCTGTGGAAAGAATGGGAGGCGAATCAAAAATAATCATATCGTATTCTTCTTTCGCCTCTTCAAGAAAGTCATTCAAGGCCTTGGATTCAAGCAATTCAGCAGGGTTTGGGGGTTTGGGACCGCTGGTAATAATATGCACGTTATCTAGACCAGGAGTAGTCATGACTTGAGTCTGAGACATCTTTCCCATCACCATGTCCATCACGGTCTTTATTGTTTCGCGCCAGTGCAGATTTCCCATTAAGACATCTGCTAATCCTGGGGTCAATCCTACACCAAACACTCTGTCGACAGTGGGTTTTCTCAGATCAGATCCCACCAGCAGAATCTTCATTCCACTCTGAGCCATGGTCAGTGCCAGATTTACGGCGACCACCGTTTTTCCTTCTTTAGGGGAAGTACTTGCAATGGCAATGCTCTTCAACTTATTTTCGGCATTGTTGAAGAGGACGCTGGTTCTGAGTGCTCGAAATGACTCGGACACCATCGATTGCGGCATAAAATGGGAGACCAGATATATAGACTGGTTCTCCATAGTTTCCCTTAAACCATCGGAATGCTTTTCCTTAAAAGTACTCCGTATATCTTTCGCATCAGTCTGAGGAACGATTCCGAGAACTTTGGTTCCAAGGGTCTCTTCCACATCCTCTATTGCGCCTAAGGAGGTATCAAAGGTCTCCACAATAAAGCCGATGACCATACCGAGAACCAGACCGAGAATAATGCCCGTGCCTCCCGTGGTCACTAACTTTGGGGAATTTGTTGGAAATAGAGGTAAAAGGGCTGGCCTAATAATCTTGACCTCTTCCGAACTTTCCGACCGTCGAATCAGGGCTTGTTGCTGTTCGGTCTCCAGAAGAGCGGTCATCTCATCCTCACGGTCCACCTGTCTTTTTAAACGGTCATACTCCAGCTTCTTGTCCATGAGGATTTTACCTTTGCTGTCAGCTTTTTGCAGTTCCTTTTCGAAATCATGTTCCTTTTTTTTAATCCCTGCAATTTGGGACTCGAGTAGAATAACCATTTTTTGCGCGGTTTCAGTGATTTGGTTGCTTAAAGCCGTCACCTCTGGATGCTTGGGAGTGAAATCTTTTAGCAGAGTATCTCTCTTAAGTAGCAGTTCCACAAGCTCACTATGAGCGCTCTGATACTGACTATTGGCAGTGGGTGAAAAAAAGTCCTGGCCGGAACCGGATGTGTCTTCCGCGAACCGGTTCAGCCGGAGACACAGGCTTTCCAGTTCTTCTCTGTCTCTTTGGGCTGCTGTGAGTTCATCCTGGATCTGTTGTCTCCTTACCAGTATGCTCTCACTCTGTAGATCAATAGAAATCAATTCATTTTCCTGACTGAATCTATTAAATTCATCCTCGGATTTACGCAGTCTTTTCCGAGCATCGGCAAGCTGTTCAGCAATGTGTTGAAGTTTTTTGTTCGTCAGTTTGAGCTGGTCCTCTCCGTGAACCTCCTTGTAGGTCAAGGCCACAGTATTAGCCAGCTCCTTCGCAGTTTCCGGGTCTTCATCCGTGGCGGAAATCTTGAGAATACTGGTCCACCCTTCCCTGGCCACATCAACTCTGGCTTGGAGACTTTCAATGATGGGGATAACATTTTCTGTGAGTTGGCCGTCCTCCCTCACGGCGCCATGAGGGATGAATCCCATTTTTTCGGCGACCCTCTGGAAAACCGCATAACTCTTGATTAACGTCATCTGAGTGTCTATGTCATCGGAGTCAGAGGAAGAATTGGAAGAATACAACCCTTCCAACGTAGTGTTCTGTTCAAATTCAATAAGAGTGGATGTCTTATAAATAGGTTCAGGAGCCCGTATAATAGCCAGAACGGTAGTGAGAAAACCCAATACTACTCCGAAAGAGATGACGACGAGTTTCCTTTTTTTAAGGATACGCCAGTATTCTCTTAGATTTATATCATATTGGGCCAAAGCAGGTCCTTGCCTTTCATAATCCTTCAATCCCTGAAGTGCAGGGGACTGAAATAGCCTTGATCAATTGCCCC
>CAZFMX010000016.1:0-44760 GCA_964520425.1 uncultured Desulfobacteraceae bacterium | reverse complement strand
AGAGAAACAGCGTATGACTTTTGCTGGATGAACCCTGGCCACTCCCTCTGGTATATTCTTTTTGTGTATTTCTTGGAAAGCTCTACAGTCCTGTCCGTACTAAAGGAATCTACGATAATGATTTCGTCTGCCCATGAAAGACTCCTCAGACATCGCTCGATATTGTCCTCCTCATTATAGCAGACAACAGTAGCGCTTATCTTGGGTTTATCTCCAACCACTCATCAATCCTCCTGCTTTCAATCAACTGAATAGCGACAGAAAAGGCTATTCCGTAATGACCTTAAAAAGGATGAGCTGTCCCGTATCTGCATGACTCCATCTTCCTATTTCGACAACCCTATTAGATGTCTGTCTCTTCAGGGAATCAAGCCTATTCTTTGACCAAGATTTTTCTTCCCACAAAAAATAATCTACTCCGGCCTTTTTTAGATTAGACAGGAACCTGCCGTTATTCCCTGCCAGTTGCTCGATGTTGATGTATTTAAGAGGACAGACGGCTCCTTCATATTTCAGATTCGCATAAAAGGAAACATGAGTCATGGTCCATGATGATGCGGCTGCCACACCTATTTCATGGCCATTTCCTTCCAGGTCTGCGATGAGTTGTCCTATTTCTTTAAACACCGTCTTGTCCGATTCATTTGGTTGGAGATTTTTTGGAAGAGAGCAAGATAGAATACAAATAGTGAGAATGAAGAGTGTCATAGGAGCTTTCAAACTAAAGCGAGTCTGAAGAAACTGAATAATTCTTTCAACTCCAAATCCCAAAAAGATAAAAGAAGGTAAAAGAAAAAGGACGGCAAATCGATAGAATATCATCCAGGTCTGCAAGAGATGCACATATAGTAAGGCCAAAGCCAAAACCGAATTCAAGACAAAATACAGGATGCGCGGATCTTCCTTTAATTTTTTTCGTACTCCAGCGAATCCCACCAAAAATAAGACAAAAAAAGGATAGAAATAGGCATCCACCGCATGTCTGGCCACGGTTCCGAGGGCAATGAGCCAAATCATGTTCCGCGCTTTTTGCAGGAAGTGAGGCAGTTCCCCATCCGGAGTTTGACTTGCCAAATCTTTCAAACCAGCCCTGAGATTCTTGTATTGAACAAGCGGTTCGGAAAGTTTATTCCCGATCTCTTCCAATCGAAAAACACTTTGAGTGGAGATATCGAAGAGTGAAAGGCTGGTAAAGAGTAGTAACATGAGCAAGATAACCGGCAGGATGAAGACAGCGATTTTTTGAGCCTTTTTAGCCTGCCGAACTGTTAGAATAAACACACAAGAGATGATGATATACAAGATCGCTTCAATTCTTGCCCAGGCGGCCATGATAAAAGACAGGGAAGCGAAAAGCATTGAGACACGATATTTTTCCTCATTGGAGCTGACAAAAAAGTAGAGCCCAAGTGCCGCGAAAAACCAGTAGATGGGATCTCTAATAACATCAGCACTTCTGGCGACAAATAAAGGAGTGACGGCAAAAACAAGTACACTGAGGATACATGCTTTTCCATCGAGAAAACGGCGTAAGAGAAAATAGACAGGGATGAGAGTCATTGAGCCGAAGACAAGTGATATTGCCTTTGCTGAAATGATCCAATCATGAAAGATTGTATAGCCCCCTACAATAAACAGAGGATAGTTGGATAGATAATTGACCACACAAGAAGACAATTGATTCCACTGTCCGTAGTATATGGCTTTAGCTTGGTGGATATATAGAGCCCCATCCGGATTTACGATAAAAGTATATTGACAGGCAAACAATCGTATGACAAAGCCCAGAATAAAAACGAAGATGAACAGCCTAGACATAGACGCACTATCATCAGCGGGTCTTTCATTTGTAAGAGCTTCAGGAAATGATAACCGCATCTTCTGATCCAATCTCTTGATATTTGTTCAAAATCCGAGATCAATCGATGTGAGTGTTTTGTTCACTTCACTCACAGCCTTTCCTCTGTCGAGAATTGATCAGATTCATTCAACGTCAAACCAAAGCTTCTGGATTTTGAATGTGAGAAGGTGAAAAGATTGACCACAGAAATACACCATTCCATACCGAGGATCAAGATTTAAGAGACCTTTGAAAATCGCTCCCTTTTGCTCAATCTTCCGCCGTCGCTCAAAGCTATGGCGGGACAGGCTGCGTCACGCTCAAATATTAATCCTCAAAATACTACAAGGTATTCCTGGCTGTCCCGATGTAAATCGGGAGGGTTAAGATTTTTGCGTTCCCTGACCTTGAACAAAATTGAACATTTTTCAAAGATCTCATTTAAGCCTGACACCCCTTGTTCCGCCATTTTATCCAAACAGAATTGCGGGGAGATTTTGCCGGAGGAGGGATAGGTACTGCAGAGGATGGATGGCGTAACAATAAGATCACACTTGCAATTTTCTCTTCGGTGATCTAAACTTCGCCAGACTTTAACCCAAATCGACTTTGCGCTTGGTAAAAAGATTCCGTATAGGAGAAATGCTATCCGCATGCCGGGCCCGAAAAAAAGAATATTCATGCTTCTGTGCGTCTTTCTCTTGTGTCTCTTCAATGTCCCTCGGGCCTCTGCACAGGATCAGTCTCTGAAAGGTCGCCTTATGGGGGATGAAGATGCCCCTTTTGAGATTGACGCAAAACATATGAAACTGCGGGAAGATACTTATGAGTTGAAAGGGGATGTCGTTGTAAAAAGGGCCGATCAAACTCTTCACGCGGAAGAAGGGACATATGACAGAGAGTCTGGTATTGCCAGAGTAACAGAAGACGTCCGGTTCGAAACGGCCGGAGATGTCCTTGAGTGTGAGGAGGGTATCTTCAATCTTATAGAGCAGACCGGAAAGGTTTCTCGCGCCCATCTCTTTCTGGGAGAGAGCCAATACTCTATCAGTGGCGGACAGATAGAAAAGCTTGGCGCAGACACCTATTCTATTGAGGATGCACGTTTGACCACCTGTAATGGCGATCCTTCGGACTGGAGCATTACCGGTTCAAAGATAGATGTTACTATGGAGAAGTATGGGACGATCAGAGACTTTGTGTTTCGGGTTCGGGAGTTTCCCATATTCTATTGGCCCTACCTGCCTTTTCCCGTCAAGACCGAACGCCAGACTGGTTTTCTCCTGCCAAAAGTAGACTATTCGGACCGGAACGGTGCGAGTATGGAAATTCCTTTTTTCTGGGCCATTTCAGATCAGACCGATGCGACTTTTTACGCACGCTATATGAGCGAACGTGGATACATGCAGGGATTGGAGTTTCGCTATATAGACAATCAGGATTCAAAGGGAGTTTTTTTGTTTGACATTCTCTCCGACGACATAGAGAAAAAAGATCTGAACGATCCGGAGCAGGTGGAGGTCAGTCCCTTACCCAGAACCAACCAAACCCGTTATTGGCTGAGAGGTCGGATGGACCAGGATTTGCCGCACGATGTACTTGCTCGCCTGGACCTGGATTACGTCAGCGATCAGGATTACCTTAGAGAATTTGAAGGGAATCTCTTCGGTTTCGAGGCAAGGCCTGATCTGAGAAAAGAGTCCGGACGGCCTGTGGAGGAGAGATATTCACCCACAAGAGGATCCGGTCTAAGGCTGAGTCATGATGGAGAGTTCTACAGCTTGCAGGGGGCTTCTTTTTATCATCAGTTACCGGAGAATCCTTCAGAGGATGAGACCTCTCAGCCATTAGGTTCGTTAGACTTCGCATTCCTTCCTCAACCGATCCCCCATTTGCCGCTATTTTACAGACTTGATTTGGATTACCAGTATACGTGGCGTGACGTCGGCTCAAAGGGCCATGGTTTTTCGTTTAGCCCGGAGTTATCATATCCCATGTGGCTCGGAGAGCATCTGAGTCTTGTCTCTTCCATAAACTATATGGGGAGTATGGAATGGATTAATGATCCCCTGGAAGGGAAGGATCATCGATTCAGAGACACTTATCGGGCGCAAGCCAAATTGTCGACCATTCTAGAGAGGGTCTTTGGAGTCGAATGGGGAAGTATAAAAAAAGTCAAACATAAGATCACCCCCAGTCTGACCTATGACTATGGTGTATTTCCGGATGAACGAGATGAAAAACTGTGGTTTAATCCTTTAGACCGGGAGTCAAAGGTCAACCGCATCGTTTTTTCCATTGAGAATCTTCTTGATGCGCGCATAGAAGACGAAGAAGGCGTGGTTTCCTACCGTCAATTGGCGACATTCAACCTGAGCCAAGGCTACAATATCAACGAGGCAAGACGCGATGAAGGGCCCATAGAAGAAAAGGAAGACTTCGAGCCCCTACTTGCCACAATGATTCTAAGGCCCTTCCCAGGTCTGTATTTTGTGGGTCGCGCGACATGGGACTATGAAATGGACAAGGCTACAGCCGTTGACCTGTCCCTGGACTTTTCTGTGCCCAGATCAGGAAACAGAAGGGATAGATATGCCCTTGATTATTTGAGAGTGGAAAACGGAAACAGGTCTTTGAAATTCCGGGCCGATGTGAATCTTAGTCACGGATTCTCCGCAGGAACGTCAATCAGTAGAGATTTGGATCTTAAGCACGATATTCACAGTGGTTACTGGATGGAATATGAGTCCCAGTGTTGGGCCGTACAAATGGGAATGGAAGAGGAAGAGGCAGGGACGCGCTTTATGCTGAGTGTTCGTCTTCTCGGCTTCAATTGGTAGGATCAATAACCGAACAGATCTCATTCCGAGACCTTTGAAAAACACTCCCTTTTGCCCAATCTTCCGCCGTCGCCCCTTCGACGGGCTCAGGGCTATGGCGGGACGAGCGGCGTCAGGCTTAAATTCTCATCCTCGAAATACTTAAAGGTATCCCTGGCTGTCCCGATGAAAATCGGGAGGATTAGAATTCTCGCATTCCTTGACCTTGAACAAAATTGATCATTTTTCAAAGGTCTCATTCCCTTACATTCTTTCCTGACCTGATCCTCTCGAAGACTCTCCCCACCTTGTTGATCAGGATGCTCATCAACAACCTCAAAGCAAGGGCGGCTGCGACCAAAGGATTTATGAACTTGAAAGGCGTTCTGTTGTACTTGTTAAAAAGTCTGTAACAGCTTTTGTGAAACTCAATCAAAGAACGGGCAGGTTTTGTCGAGCTACTTGTCCCAACGGAATGAACCACTGTAGGGATTGGATGATAGACCACCTTCCACCCCTTCTGCCACATCCGTTTGCACCAGTCTGCGTCTTCCCAATAGAGAAAAAAGCGCGCATCCATCAAACCTACATTCTCTATAGCCCTTCGTCTCACGACCATACAGGCACCGGAAACCCAATCCACATCCATTGGCGTTTTCCCGTGGCTTCTGCTCGTGAACATGTTCGCGCGGGTAATGGAATTGTTTGGGAACCATTTGGTCAGAACAGTATTACGGCCAAACAGCCCAGTGAAAGGGGTGGGGAATGCCCTTGCAGATCCTTGGATTGTGCCGTCCATATTGAGGATTCTCGGCCCAACAACTCCGATATCCGCGTTTTTCTCCATGTATTCCAGGATCGTTTCAAAGCAACCTTCCCGGACAATGGTATCAGGATTGATCAAAACGACATATGGAGCGGCGCCTTGGACCAGCCCCTTATTGACGGCCCTCGCAAACCCGATGTTCTCTCTATTCTTCGAAACAATAGCCTGAGGAAACTTCGAACGCAATCGATCAACGTCATCATCAGAGGCGTTATCTTGAATAAACACTTTCGCGGAGATATCACCCAAGGAATCATATATCGATTGGAGGCAAAGCAACAGATCATCCGTGCTGTTATGGTTGACTATGACAATTTCAAGCACGTCAATATCCTTTCAAGAGCTTTGAAAAACGCCTTCTTTTGCCCAATCTTGCGCCGTTCCATCCTCCGTAGCAGGCTACTGCGGAGGATGGACGCCAAAGTTATGGCAGGACAAGCGGCGTCAGGCTCAAATTTTGATCCTCGAAATACAAAAGGTATTCCTGTGTATAAAATTCTCGCCCTTCTTGACCTAGAACAAAATCGAACCTTTTTCAAAGGTCTCCTTTCCTTTTAGGCGGTTTCATGTCGGGACCAACAGGATATTGCGTTCAGGGATCGAAGATGGATATTCGGGGAAAGCGGCGAAATAAAAGGCCTCGCCACCTTTCTTCTTCGAAGGAGCTTCTTTGTTACGCGATGATCGATGAAATACGCTCCTGTTCTTCCGGTTTCAGGTAGGGATGCATGGGCAGACTGAAGACCCTCCGGGCATAGTCTTCACTCACAGGAAAATCCCCATTCCTATAGCCTAAGCCCCGGAAGACCGGTTGAAGGTGCAAGGGCTTGGGGTAGTAGATGGCCGTGGGGATCCCGGCATCTTTGAGTCTTGACTGCAGTTCGGAGCGCTCTGTTTCGTCTCTTGACAGAATCGAGTACTGTGCCCAGACGGATTGATATTCAGGGGGAACAATGGGTGTCACAAGTTCGATGTCGAGTGCCGATAGTAATTCCGTGTACTTCTCAGCCACTCTCTGGCGTTTTTCGACCTCATCCGGGAAAATGTCGAACTTGGCAAGAAGGATAGCGGCCTGAAGTGAGTCCATTCGACCGTTGATGCCGATACGAATATTGTCGTATCTGTGGGTCCCCTGACCGTGCAGGCTAAAGGATCGCATAGCCTGAGCCACTGGTTCATCGTCTACAAAACACATGCCACCATCACCGTACCCGCCCAAAGGTTTGGCCGGGAAGAATGATGTGCAGGCGATATCAGCCAAAGAGCAAGTTCTCTTGCCCTTGTACTGGGCACCAAATGACTGAGCTGCATCCTCGATCACAAAAAGCCCATGTCTTTTCGCGATGATGTTGATAGCATCGTAGTCCGCCGGAAGGCCAAAGAGATCCACGGCAATAACGCCTTTGGCCACAAGGGATGATTCTGTGCAACCCGTCGGTAACGGGTAATCCCCTAGACCGTCTTGGAGAGCAAGAAGGGCTTTCTCCAAATGTTCCGGGTCCATATTGAACGTCTCCGGGTCGATATCCACAAAGACCGGCGTGGCCCCGAGTAGACTGACTACTTCTGCTGTGGCGAAGAAGGTGAAGGGAGGGGTAAAGATGACATCTCCCGGTCCAACATCATAGGCCATAAGGGCCAATAGGAGGGCATCGGTTCCGGAAGAACAGGCAACGGCATGCTCAATACCCACATATTCTGCCAGGCTCTCTTCCAGTTCTTTTATCTCCGGTCCAAGAATGTATTGGCCGTGGCTCAGGACAGTCTGAATATTGGACTCAATCTTTTCTCGAATACGTTTTTGTTGTGTGGCTAAATCAATGAATTGCATCGTGATCTCCTCGAGAACTTTGAAAAACGCCCCCTTCTTGCCCAATCTTCCGCCGTCGCCTAAGGCTTTGACGGGACAAGCGGCGTCAGGCTCAAATTCTAATCCTCGAAATACTTAAGAGGTATTCCTGGCTATCCCGATGAAAATCGGGAGGGTTAGAATTCTCGCCTTTCTTGACCTTGAACAAAATCGAGCATTTTTCAAAGGTCTCAATAGAATTCCGGCACGGTCTATGAAACCTCCATAAAGGGCAAAATCTATGATAAAGCTCCTTTCCTGCCCGCACTCTTATTCTTTGAAGTAGTCGATGACGCTCTGTATCATGGCCTCTAGGTCGTAAAACGGCTCGAAGCCTATGAGTTTGTTTATCTTCTCTATATTCGGACACCTGCGTTCCATATCTTCAAATCCGGGGCCATAAGCCTTCTCGTAAGGGATATGTTCTATGCTCGAATCGCTCCTGGTCATATCTTTGACCCTCTGAGCCAGCTCATTAATGGTGATTTCATAGTCATTGCCTACATTGAAAACGTCTCCGTTTGCCTGAGGTTCCGTCATGAGCGCTATAATAGCCTCAACCGCATCTCTAACATGGATAAAACTGCGGCTTTGAGTCCCATCCCCATAGACGGCAATTGACTTGCCAAGCAGGGCACTCTGAACAAAAGTTGGCAGGACCATGCCGTATTGCCCTGTTTGTCTGGGGCCTACGGTGTTAAAAAGACGTGAAATGACCACCGGCAGTTTCTTTTCATCATGGTAAGCCAAGGCCAGGAATTCATCCAGCGTCTTGGAACAGGCATAAGCCCAGCGTCTCTTCTTGACACTCCCCATAATTCGGTGATCATCCTCTGAGACCTTCCCATTAAGGTGTCTGCCATAAACCTCTGAAGTAGAAGCGATCAAAACTTTCTTCTTAAAGCGGTTTGCAAGTCTCAAAACCACCTCTGTTCCCTTTACATTGATATCCAGGGTCTCCACCGGGTGGTCCATGATTTTTTTCACCCCTACGGCTGCAGCCAAGTGATAAACATGATCCACTTTAAAGACTAATTCATTCATCACGGATTCATTCAAAATGGTATCCACGATTAAATGCAGCCTGTCATCGTCCTGAATTTTCTCTATGTTAGCCAGGCTCCCTGTCCAGAGATTGTCAATGATAAACACCTCGTGGTTCAATTCCAGGAGTCTCTCAGCCAAATGAGACCCGATGAAACCTGCTCCGCCTGTGATTAACACTTTCATCTTTATGTTACCTCACTTCCGATTATCCTAATAGAATCAAATCTCTATGATGTACGGCGCGTCGCTCTTTTACCGTAGCGGGACACAGCTCCGCTCCTTCAACCAGATGGATACGGATAGTCTAATCCATTGATATCACGTGATATATCGACACAGGTAGGTCTTTGATTAACCCGGCAAGTAGATCTACTCTCGGCAGATGAGCCGCATCGTATATCATCTTGACTGATTCAAGATTATGTTAGGAAACCTTCTCTAGGGCCCAGCCCTCTATTTCAACAGCCAGTGACCGATTTAGAAGTCCGATGGAAACTACAACTTTCTCAGATTTGCCCTTGTGACGGACGTAGAAGCCAATCAGTCCTTTAAATGGCCCATCCATGATCATGATCCTGTCGCCCCGCCTCATAAGAGATCGATTTTCTACAGTTCGGTCAGTTCCATCCAATATCATTAAAGAGGAAATCTCCTCATCAGTGGCAGGTACGGGTCTACCTTCAAAGCCCACCAAGCGGACGACACCTACAGTTTTGAGAATGTCCAAATACTCCACTGCGTTGAGATCTGTATGTACAAAGACATATCCGGGTAACATAGGGATAAATATCTTTTTCCGCCTGTCCTTCCGCCGGCTCATGATCTGACACCTGGGAAGAAGGGTTTCAATGTATTTGCCGCAAAGGCCATCATAGACCTTTTGCTCATAATTGCTTCGAGTATGAACAGCATACCATTTCAGAAGATCGGAAGTCATATCGTCGCTATCCTTTCCAGTCCTATGCCTCTATCTAAAAGGATTTTTCTGTCTTTCTCCGTGTCTTCGAGACGGGTCAACAACACCATATCCCAGTCAGCCCGATGAAGGCGGGCGAAGCCAGCGACGCGATGGCCAAAGAAGTCTTGCCCTCTCAAGGAATCGTCTATGATTCCCGTCAGATGAATATTTGTCAGCTGCAGATAGAGATAGGCTAGTTCAGCCACCTCGCCTGCTCCATAGAAAAGAAGGGAGGTCACCCCATACTTTCCCATCTCCAAAAACTTGCCCAAAAGTAGTTTTTTGATTTCCCTTTGAAAATCAACAGAATATCTGAGATACTCCGCGGTAAGCCTGCTTTTTCTGGCCAATCCCTCATGTGTCAGAAAATACTTAACCCTGTGCCCGGGGATCGTCTTAATCTTGTAATATCCCTTGTCCACGAGTCGTTTGAGGTACGTGTTAACCAGACCCAAGGAGAGGTTTAGGCTCTCAGACAGTTCACGCTGAGTATAGTCACCCTTGTGGTCTATTTGCCCCATCAATCGAAGGATATGGAGATCTTCTCTGTTCATTATTTTGAGCGAGACTCGGAGCTGCTATTCCAGGTTCTATATAATATTCACAGGGTTCAGTAAATGATTAGTTGCTAATGTTCGATAATTGAACATTTGTCAAGTAAATAACTCTGAGAGTGAAAGCCTTTGGAGAGTCTCTTGTTCAAATAGTTAGGGATGCCTTCATATGGACCAAATCACAGGGCGTTCTAGTGTCGTGTCCCAGAAAAACCTTCCGTAATTTCTGTCGGTTCTATGACACGTGGGGGTATGGGGGTCTCTTTTCAGTTTCACCACCATCTATCCAGAGGTCGTGGAACGGCACCATAATTTTGCATATTATGAAGCAGCCCCACGAACAATGTTTCAACAGCGATGGGCATTTCTTGTGCCTGTCCACCGAACGCTGCCCTCTTTGGGGGCGGTAACAGGCTTGGACGTCTTTTGGGTGGCGGAACTGAAAAGAGATCCCCATGCCCCCTTTGAATTGGTGAAGCAGGTACTTATTATTCAACTTAATTCTGAGACACGACACTAGGTTGTCTGATTCGTAGTCGCGAAATGCAGGCTAAGCTCCGTCCATTGGAATTTCTTGAGATGTTTGGCGGGTATTCTAGGAAAAAGTTTTTTGGTTCATTTGATTTCTGATAAATCCAGACATAAATCCAATGAATGAGGAAGCTTGAGTCGCGATTAAAAGAAGAGTAAACAAGAATCCTGACCCTCTGTTTTTCTTCCTGATTCCAGAAAGGGCCAGATTTACATACCACCTGAAAGGACTCAATCTAACAGACTGGAGACCCTTCTTTTTAACTCCTCGCCGAAACTCATAAGATCCTCCTCCATAGCAGCAGTGGAGTTTTAGAAAAGACCCCAGTGTCAGATTATGAGCATGGTACATTACGGCGTCAGGGACGAAGGCAAAGGGATGGCCGTATGAGCCCCAACGATAACAGAAATCTCGGTCTTCGCCAAAACGGAGTTCTGGATCAAACCCTCCTGTCTCCATAAACATCTTTCGTGATAAGGCCAAGTTATTGGTGGCAAAGAAACCACCCATATGTTCGGAAGGGCTGTAATGTTGATAGAGATAATCTAACAGCATCTGTGTAGTCGTGGAGTAGAGATTAGTTGGCAGTGCATTCATTGTTCTGCCACCACAAAGAAGACTCTCTTCTTTCTCGAATGCGTTCGAAAATGCATTAAGCCAACCTGGATGGGGGTGACAATCGTCATCAGTAAAAGCCAAGTACTTCCCCTTCGCTTTAATCGCACCGGTATTCCGTGCAGCTGCAGGACCTCTGTTTTCCTGCTTCAGCAGAAACAATTCTAGAGTGCCTTGGAACTCCTTCAGTGATTGATCCAACGGTTTTTCCCCTCCGTCATCCACGACAATCACTTCAAAAAGATTAGTAGGGTAATCAAGCTGCACAATGGCAGAGAGCAGTCGGTGTAGCCGCTGGGGCCTGTTATAGGTAGGGATCACAATGGAGAAATCAGGTAAAGATAGCATCGAGGATTTTCCAAATAATCAAAAGCATTTGGTACAAGGGCTCCGACCTTGGCATTAGGAGCGGGTTATTTGAAGATGAGCAATCCTCGGCCAGGAGATCCCTTCGGTCTGAGCTCCGTTTGGCCCGTCTTCGATCCTGAGCTCCGTTCGGCTAGAACTCTCGGCCGAGGACAAGGTCAAAGGCGGGTTAAATAGCAAGCGGATTTCCTTCGGCTTGTCGCAATGAGCTTCAATGAAATGTAGAACTGACACTTCGTATACTATAAATCCGTATTGACGCGCAACTACAAATTCCCTATACTCCGCCATACTCATAGGTGGTCATGTCAAATGTGCTACTCAAGATTGATCCAGCAGTACGGGAAAACCTTTTTTAGGGGAAAGGCTTTTAGACCCTTCTGAAGTTCTTTAAGAGGGGAGGAGTTGTGAAACTTCGAATCCCCTTTCAATCTCTACAGATGTAATCCCTCTAGGCTTGTGTGGTTTGAGGAGTAGATCATTGACCTGCGCAGCGACTACTGGTTCCTTGAGAAGAATCACTAAGATCCTTAATAAATGACATGTAGTCGTCAGCAAGCAGAATATATGTCTTGTGGAATGAAGTATGGAAACACATGGTCTGAATCACTCCACCAGCCGCGTCGCGAATCATGTAGTACATCTTGCTTTAGGCTCTTTACAGGGTCTTGTCGGTGCTGCAGTATGTATCCCGACTGGACTTGTTACCGCAGCCTTTCTCGCCCGTCAACTTGGCCCGGAAGATTATGGGCTGTTGACTGTCGCTGCGACAATCGTAGGGCTGATTGAAATCTCGATTACGTTGGGGTTTTGCCGGTCTGCCGAGAAGTTTGTCAGTCAAGCAGAAGACTGGCGTCCTGTAGCGTCTAAATTTTTGCAGGCCCAACTGTTGACTGCGGTCATTGTTTCTTTGAGTTTGTCTGCCGCAGCGCCTGTCTTGGGTTCATTGCTGAATTCTCCTGAAATGTCCCTTTTCCTCCGTGTCTACTCGCTCGTTCTTCCCATCAGTTCCATGCTTGAAATCCACAAATCAATCTTGATCGGACGCAGCTATTTTGGGCGCCGGGCGTTTCTCATGGGGGCTTATTGGGTGTTTCGTCTTGTCACGGTGATTCTATTCGTAAGTATCCGCCCATCTGTTACGTCTGTCATCATGGCTAATATCGGAGCATCATGCATGACTCTTATATGGGCCCGCTTTTATACAAACCCGGCGATATTTAGAAGCTCTGACTTTCCGGTTCAAAACCTATGGGATTATGCCTGGCCTCTTTTTTTGTATACCGTCAGCATTAACTTGTTTCGACAACTCGATCTACTCTTCATCAAGGCTATGTGCGAAGTGCCCTCTGTGGCAGGCTTCTATAGTGCCACAAAGAACCTCACTCTCATTCCTGCGTTAGTCCCAATAGCCCTTTCACCCTTGCTGATTGCCAAACTGTCTCAGCTTATGAAGCTTGGACATAAGGAAGAGGCTTACATTGTTGCTCGATTGTCTATGCGTATAATCCTGTGTACCCTTCCGTTTGTGGGTTTGGCGGCAGGCTCTGCAGCCCAACTGGTTGAGGCTATTTATGGTATTCATTTCATGCCGGCAGCCCCACTTTTTGCTGTGCTTATTTTCGGCGCTTCCGGTAAGTCCATGATTTCGATTACTGTTTCGATTCTTATCGTAGCGGACAAACCCAGACTACCCATCGCACTTATGGGTCCGCTTGTTCCGATAGCCTCTTTAGCTCATTATCTCGTGATCCCACGGTTTGATGCTATCGGCGCGGCTTTGGTGACCACCACTCTTTCCTGGGTAGCTGCCCTTGCAGCAATCCTGGTCGTTGGAAGAATATGGGGTATATTTCCGTCTCTTGGGACACTCTTGAGAAGTATCGTGATAAGCAGTCTAGCATACACTTTTGCTCTCTTGTGGCCTGCTCCTGGATTTCTGCTCATCTTGAAGCTAATTCTCATAGGGATTTTCATCACAGTCGCTTTCTTGTTGTCTGGTGAATTCAGTCATAGGGAGTTGACCTTGATCCGTTCGATTCTCCCCGGTCACCTGGAGAGAAGATGAATAAACCCTATGAGACGATCATATGAAAAAGCTGAGTCCTTTAGGCCCTTGTAACAGAATTGGGCCCAGGTGATAATATGAATTAGAGGAAGGAGGTATCTTTTTTTATGGTCAGTCTGTATTGTTGCATAAAAACATGACGAAGGGTTTATAATAATAATAAGAAGGGTGTTAGTGTGAGGAGTTCCGCAAATCGCCAATCTTGTTATAGATTAAGCCAATGAATGCCCCACCCATCGTGCCAATGGCAAAACCATAGAGAAAACCGATAATGCTTCCGAAGAAGGAGACACGATACCCAATGAAGAACTGACTCAAAAGCTCAAGATGCGGGCCCACAACATATTCACCGGTGACTTCATCGATATAGCCGCCCTTAATGACGATCCAGTTGGTCGCAATGAATATAGCCAATCCGAAAAGTAGGCCGCAAACCAGCCCCCAAATCTTGGCGTTTAGCCGAAGGACACCCTGAAACAGCTTTTCTTCCTCAACTGATTTCTTTGGCTCCGTCATTTGTCAACTCCGTTGATAGGTGTAGTAGAGTCCTCTATGACCCTAAAAATGATCCAGAAAATCCTTGAAGGAGAGCATTTCCGCTTTCTTTTGCACCCTGTAAATAAAGAATCCGACAAAGAAATTGCGAAGGTAAGCCACCAGCCAGCCAAAAATGAATCCCCACAAGAAAGAATAGGACGCACCGATGAAAGCCCCTTTTAGTGTGACGGTATATCCAAAGAAATACTGATTCAGAAGCCGGAGGTTGGGACCAACCACTTCGCCCCCCTTGATAACAAGAAAAATCGTGGCTAGAAAGGCGAAAAGCCCTGAAACAGACCCCAGCGCGGTAGCAAAACCGAACTTATCTAACCGACTAAAGGCACGCATAAGGGGTTTCAAGACAATTTCCTCATGGTACTCCGTTTCTTCGTTCACTTGCCACAGGTTGTGATTCGCTCCTAATACATTTTTTGCGGCCATCATCCCGGTGAGCATCGAGTGGTCCTGGTTATTATATTTGTGTTGCCCGTTTCGACCAATAAGGTGAAGGTTTTCCATCTGATTCAGATAGTCTCTTATGATTATCACCGAATCTCTATCCTTACTGTCATAGACTGGGTAAGCCTTGGGCATTCTAACGATAGTTCCGTCTAACACATCCCTTTGATTCGCAAAACCAAGGGTTTCCATTTCGCGAACACCAAGATCTATGAGTTCCCTGTCCGACATTTTCCAGAGTGGGTCATTCTCAAAGCAGAAATATTCCAAACCCAGACAGGTCTTGTTTTGGTCAGGGACCATATAGGGGCTCCAATTCTTGAAATTTTGAATTCTGCCTACTTTGACATCCGGATCGTGAATGTAAATCCAATTATCGGGGAATACGTCTCCCTTGTTAATGATTAGAGCAACCGTTATAAAGTCCCTATACTGAAGATTATTGGCTGCATCTAGAATCTTCTTGGGTACAGGTGGCTTGATTCTTTGGACAAGCTCCCGAATAGGCATACTGCAGATAAAATCTGTTCCGGATATTCGTTCCGATTTCCCATTCCGCTCCGTTTCAACGGCTTCCACTCTCTTTTTTGAACATACAATACCGGTGACCTCTGCATCCATCCGGACTTCTGATCCGTTACTTTGGATCTTCTCCGCGACAGTCCTCCACATCATTCCGGGTCCCAATTTGGGATAATGAAATTGATCAACCAAGGTTTTGATCACATTTTGTTTGTCATGGGTATTGTTCTGCGACTTAATAAGGGAATCTTTGATAGCGGTAACAAGAGATAACCCCTTAATCCTCTGCGCGGCCCATTCCGCTCTTATCTCGTTACAAGATATGCCCCACACTTTTTCTGTATAGGTTTTAAAGAAGATGTGATACAGGCGTTTTCCAAAACGATTGGAAACCCACTGCTCGAAGGTCTCCTCCGTTTTTGAGGGTTTTAATCTGGAAAGCAGGTAGCTGCCCATTATCAAGATGCTGTTCCATAGCCCTAATCCCAATAGGGCGTTGAAAGGGCGAAGAGGATAGTAAAAAAATTTTTTGTTATAATATATCCGTGAAAGTCGCTCACGCTTTAAGAAGTCATCATGGAGTATGCCTTGCCACATTCGGTCAACTTCATCAATCTTAGTAAAGAAGCGATGGCCTCCTATGTCGAAATGATAATCCTTATAATTGACTGTTCTTGATATACCGCCCACAGTTTGATCTTTTTCAAGAACAATGGATTCCACGCCGGCCTTGGAAAGCTGGTAGGAGGCTGTTAATCCAGCAGGTCCCGCTCCGATGACTACGACCTTCTTGTTTTGTGTTTTTTTTGCTGTTTCTTCCATCTAGATCCGATTCTATATTCTTCTCAATTACGCAACTTGTGGACCAGCCAGCAGGATGCGTAAGTCACACCACTATAGAAATAATAGAGAAGATACATGACAAAGGCGAAAAAAGAGAATATGAGGCCTTTCTGCCTTAATAGGAACATAAAGAGTCTATAGTTGATCATCAAAATAGAGGCCAAAAGAAACAAGACGACAAGAATAAGTTTTGGAATGTATATAGCCAGCAAAGAAATCACAACGGTGAGTCCTACCAGGAGGGTACTCACTTTTTGAGATAGCTGTAGATTGAGATCGCTGGCTTTCTCTCGGCTTTCCAAAATCAGTTTTGTCCATGGAATCGCTCGATCAAGAATATCTGATCGGAGCAATGATCTCAATGTCCATCTCTTGAGGTGCTTTACCTGCATATCTTTATCCAGCAGAATGCGATACCCCATTCTTTTCAACCTGAAGCCCAGCTCTATGTCTTCGATACACGGCCTTGAATATCTTTCTTCATCAAAACCACTTATATGGTCAAATATCTCCTTGCGAACGGCCCCGCATCCGGCCCAAAAGGTGACGGCCTCTGCACGGGATGACTGATGGACGTAATGATGCTGGAGGTTCTTGAATTGAGAGAAAAAATCTTGCTCCTCCGGGCTTTCGTCGTAAGATCCGAATATAGCCACAACATCCGGATTCTTATCAAAGCCCCGGATAACTCGTGCTATCGTTTCTTTCTTGATGACAATGTCAGAATCAACAAAGAAGAGAATATTTCCCTTAGCCTGTTTTGATCCGAAATTCCGCGCAGCTGCCGGACCGGATTGATGAGGAAGTTTGAGGACGATTGCCCCATGACTCCTGGCAATCTCAGCTGAACCGTCCGTCGAACCATCATCTACAACGATCATCTCATAGGATCCATGGGAAGATCGTGTTATGGATGAGAGACATTTCTCCAGATAACGGCTTCCATTGTGCACAGGGATGATAATAGAGATAACGAATTCTTGATCCATGTTTTGTTAACAAACGAGCTATACGTTCTGCAGGAGTAAAAACGCGGGTTGCATCCGGTACTGACACAAAAGGTCAGATTTCCACTAATCCATCTCACGGAGAGGGAGTCATTGGCAACCAATCAAAGACAGAGGGTACATTCTATTTGTGAGTGAAGTCAATAGGCTTATTGATTCATGATCAAATGGTTTAGCAAAGCCGATAGAGTCTATTGCCTTGAAATCATGAAACTCGTTCCCAATCTGATCCTGACAGCCTTCTTCAAATAACGGTTTTGGAACGCCTTTATACTTGATCTGCGAGGGCGATTCCGTTATACCCTATTATCGAAAAGATCTGCTTGTCGAACGCCTTGATAATGAATGAAAGGCATTCAATGTTCGGGAAGTACACGTTTTTCTCGGCCGCATTGATGGTGTTCATAGATGCTTGAGACGCAGACCCTCATTGGGGTAAGACCGCTGACGTTTCTAACTGGCAGTTGCGCATACGGAATTGAGGCAGATCATATGAGGTGAAGAGTGAAATCAAAAGAACGAATCCGAAGCTTGCTGCGTTCTCCGTTTTTGACATGGGGCGTCCTTTTCAGAGGACGTTACAACTTCATTTACGACCAAATGCCGATCATCATGAACCGCATGTCCATAGCCAAACGGATCAATCTTTTCAAGTCCGGCGCCAACCTGATTTACCGACGCTTGACTCCGTGGGGTATGCCGATACACATGCAGTTTGAATTGACCAACTTCTGCAATTTGCGCTGTCCGGTTTGCCCTGCAGGTATCAAGGCGGTGAAGCGCCCGCCGAAAATAGTCGATGTCGAGTTGTTTGATCTTGTGTTGAATGAGGTTGGTCCCTATCTTCTAACACTATCTCTATGGGGCTGGGGTGAACCGTTGCTTCACCCTCATCTGCAGTCGATTCTGCGGAGTACGCGAAGGTATCAAATCGCAACGTTTCTTTCGACTAACGGCCAGAATCTCAATGACGATGAGGTCATTGAAGCCCTTACTCAAGAGCCTCCTACCTATTTGATTGTCGCTATCGACGGTCTAACCGATGAGACCAATACTCGCTTCCGCAAGGGGGCGCAACTCGCTCCGATTCTGGAAGGAGTCCGGCGTATCGCACAGATCAAGCAAAAGATGGGCCTGCGCCTCCCCCTGCTCCATATGCGTTATATCGTCATGAAGCACAATCAACATGAAATGCCTAATCTGGTTGACTTCGCCAGACGTAACCAATTTGATCTCCTCACTATTCGAACATTGTCGATTATTGATGTGGAATCAACGGCGCGAATTCATCGTGAACTTGTGCCCGATATGCAAGAATGGAGAGCCTACGGCTATGAAATCGATCATCGCATTGAGCGAGGTGATTTTCTCTGCCTGCAGCCATTCTGGTTTCCAACCGTGTTCGTAGACGGCACTCTTGTCGCCTGCGAACAGGACTACAACGCCCAACAATCCATGGGTGTGATCTCAAAGGATGTTTCATTTTCCAAGCTATGGAGGGGAAAACGGGCGTCCGGCATTCGTAGGATCATCAGAGAAACGCCTCAACGTCTGAGCTTCTGTCGAAACTGTCCGTACAGAGACCGTGAAACAACAGATTGCAGCATTCAGGCGCATTTCTTGAATCCGAGAATCGATTACTCCCGTTTGGTCCAGAGATATCACTGAATAGAGAGTAGTCCCTGTCCTTGCACAAAAACACGACAAACGGATGTGAAAAGAGACCCCCATACCCCCAAACATGTCATAGAACCGGCTAAAATAATGGAATGAATTTCTGGGACACGACACTAGATGTGATTTGAGACTATTTCCGGAAGTCACCGCCTGTTTTTATACGTCTGATACGCCTCTTGGGCCCACTCAAAATCCGGGTCGACCTCCAGGGCCTTCTTAAACTGCTCAACCGCCTCCTTCTCTTTCTTGTCCAAGACCAGTGCGACACCATGGTTATAATAGATGTTCGGGTCGTCGGGTCTGAACTTGGCAGCCTTAATAAAATGATCATAGGCCTCGGTAAATTTGCCTTCCTGTCCCAGACAAATGCCCAATTTCAGATGGATTTCCGCAGATTCTGGATTCATTCGGAGCAACTTTGAGAAATGTTCAACGGCATCTCGGTATCGCCCGGCATCGAAAAGAGCAGAACCCAGCCTATAGCATATGGTCGCGTTCCCTGGAGATAGTTGAACGGCTTTCTCCAAATACTTTATGGCTTCTCTTTTATGATCTGTCTTTTGAAAGGCGACAGCCAATTCCAGGTATGGCTTCAGATATTTAGGGTCTGCGCTGATAGACCTTGAGAAATGATCGATGGCATCCTGGTATCGCCCCATCTTTAGCAAAAGAGAGCCCACCGCGTATTGTGTGGTCGCGTGCTCGGGGGCGATCTGATCAGCCTTGGTCAACTGTTTGATGGCTTCCCGATCGTTTCCCGCTTGGAGGAAGGCTGTGGCCAAATTGACACGCAACCCGGCGTGATTTGGGTTTACGGCAACGGCGTTCGAGAAAAGGGTAATGGAGTTTCGCCAATGACGTATCTGCTTCAAGCTCAGGACTGAACAGACAGTCAGAAACAGGATGGCCCCAACGACGACCACGCGTTTGCTCTGAGGTCTCTTTTCGATCAGATTTGTAAGCCCCCAGGATAACATGATAAAGAGACCGATAAAGGATACGTAGGTGTACCGGTCCGCTGCGAGGGAGGGTCCTCCTTTCACGATCCCGGCGACAGGCAGCAACATACCGATGAACCACAGCCAGCCAACTATGAGATAAGGATGCCTCTTGATATATCTTATGCAAAGATAGCTTATAAAGGCCAGCAAGGCGAACGAAACGACGGACTGCCAAACGGGAAAATGCTCCATTCGCAGATATCCGATGCTCAGATCGGTGGGGAAAAACATCTTCCAAATGTACAGGGCGTATCCATTTGCCGCGTCTATCAAATTCTCTATAAGGCTTTCCTGGTGAGGCATGAGCGCGTATATCCTGCCGCCATCGGCAAAGGCAAGGCTGCCGGCAAAGACTCCGCCGATGGCTGCGGCGACAGAAAAGATCCCTGTAGAGAGATCCGCAAAGATACTGCCGGATTGACGGACCGACATGGCTACGGCGCCGACAACTGCCGAGATCAAAAGAAAAGGAACTTTCTCCAACAAAACACGGCTTTTCCATAGGGTCGACAAAGACACCTCCCCGCTCTTTTCTGAGACAGCCGTAGACAGACGTCCGAGGGGCCAATAGTCCAAGAGCAGCATCACCAAAGGAAAGGTGACGAGCATGGACTTTGACAGGGCCCCGGCAACGAACAGAAGGAATGTCAGAAAATACCTTCCTGTTCCTGGTTTCTCGGCATAAGATCGGTAAACCCAAAGGGCCGTCAGCATAAAGAATGTGCTGAGGATATCCTTTCGGCCTGAGATCCACGCAACCGATTCCACATGTAATGGATGAAGGGCAAAAAGGGCGGCTACCAGAAGACTGGGCCAGAGTGCTTTTGTCATTCTTTCCAGGACAAGAAAAATCAGTATGGTATTGAGAACGTGAATCAGAACGCTGGTAAAGTGATGGCCCGCCGGATTCAGGCCGAATATCTGGCAATCGAGCATGTGAGAAAGCAGAGTGACGGGATGATAGTGATTGTGTTCCCCCAGTCTGGTCTTTAGGGTCCAGGCTAACCCTTTTATGGTCAGACCGGCTTGTACATGACGATTCTCGGTAATATATTCCGGGTCGTCATAGCCCACAAAATCATAGGTTAAGGTGATGCCGAACAGTGTTCCGGTGATCAATGCCAGGCATAGGCATAATATGATTTTCTTCCCAGAGTCACTTAGACGATTCACTTTTTTTTGCCGATGATGTCCTTGAGTCATTGGGTCATTCAGGATAAACAAAAGCCTTGGAAGCCGAAAGACGACTGGGCGTCGATCGAAAAAACAAGAATCTTTTTGAAGGTCTCATTCCGTGTTTGGAGCATAGAAGATTCAATCCCAGGTGTCAAGGTGAGGGAGTTTATGGGGGACATGACACTAGTTGACACCTAGGTCAAAATCACCTATACTCCAACCATGTAAAATATAAGGAATTTTTTATTCTAAAGAGGATTGCTTCAGGAGCTGTGCGTCAGGTCAAATACCTGGATGATCCGTGAGTTTGACGAACAATGACTGACCAAGAAATTGAATCCATCATTTATAAAGACTACCCCAAAGAACCGGTGGAACTCGAAAACCTTTCCGTCCGGTTTATGAAAGAGGCGAAATTCGTGCCGCTCTATATGAGAGAGGGGACCCTTTGCATCGCCATGGCCGATCCGGACGACAAACAGACCATGGATTCCCTCAGGTTTGCCTTTGGCTTCGACTTGGAGATACGCCAGGGGCGAATTGATGACATCCTCGAGACCATTGAACGCCTGTATGGGACGGGCACTCAATCCATTGAGACCATCATCGAAGAAGCCGATAAAGACACCTATGAACTCTCAGTTGACGGAGATGCGGATGTCGGGCATCTCATCGACATGGCCTCGGAGGCCCCTATTATTCGACTGGTCAACCGGCTGATTCTCAATGCCGTGGAACAGAGAGCAAGCGACATCCATTTTGAGCCTTTTGAGGATGAATTTAGTGTAAGATATCGAATTGACGGAGTCTTGCATGAAATAGAACATCCTCCCAAACGACTGCAGGCCGCCATCCTGTCTCGCGTTAAGATCATGTCAAAACTCGATATTTCCGAAAGGCGGCTGCCTCAGGACGGAAGGATCAAACTCCGGATTGCGGACAGAGAAATTGATTTTCGAGTCTCCACCATACCCACGCTCTACGGAGAAAGCCTCGTCATGAGGATACTGGACAGAGAGAACCTCGTCCTCGATCTGGAAAGACTGGGATTTCCGCAGGAATTGGTGGCAGAATATTCACATCTGATTCACCAGCCCTATGGCATGTTTCTTGTCACCGGACCGACTGGAAGCGGAAAGACATCAACCCTGTATACCACCCTGGCAAAGATCGTTTCTTCTGAAAGTAAGATCATTACCCTCGAAGACCCTGTGGAGTATCAATTGAAGGGAGTCAACCAAATCCAAGTCAATCCAAAGATCGGCTTAAGCTTTGCCCACGGGCTGCGTGCGATTGTGCGCCAGGACCCGGATATTATCCTTGTAGGGGAGATTAGGGACCGTGAGACCGCCGAGATTGCCGTTCAATCGGCCCTGACCGGACATCTACTCTTCAGCACCCTCCATACCAACGACTCTGCCGGCGCCATTACCCGACTCTTGGACATGGGTGTGGAAAATTTCCTTTTGGGCTCCACTCTGCTTGGTGCGCTGGCCCAGCGTCTTGTGCGTGTGATCTGCCCCCACTGTAAAATCCTCTCCGATCCGGATGACGAGTTGATCGAAACCATGAATCTGAGACTCGAGGAGACGGCCGGAATGGAGTTTTATGAGGGGAAAGGATGCAGTGAATGCCACCATACGGGATTTAAAGGGAGAATCGGGATTTTCGAATACCTGCCTATCAATCACGATATTCGAAAGGAGATTATGGCCAATTCGGATTCAGACCGGATCAAGGGGGTTGCCATTGAAAGGGGCCTTGTCACTCTTCGCCAGGATGGGTGGAAAAAGGTCGCAGATGGTGTGACGACGATACGGGAAGTGTTGAGAGTGACCGCTGAGGCCTGAGGGCCGGCATGTTTCTATAATCAGGAATGCTGCAAGAGGCTTTCTAAAGAAGGAGTTTGGAGGCTTGATTAGAGAGTATGGCCGGGTATTCATATAAGGTTGCCGATACCTCAGGGAAAATCATCAAGGGAACCCTAAAGGCCGAAGACGAAACTGGCGCTGTCCGCATCCTCCAGAAGCAGGGCTATATCCCCATACGGATTCAATTAATGGAGGATGGCCCTGGCGCGGCTGAAAGCAGACTGACAAGATGGCTCTCCTCTTTATTGGACCGGGTTTCTTCAAAGGATGTGATGGTCTTTACTCAGGACCTGGCCGTGTTGCTGGGGGCTGGACTGCCTTTGGACCGGGCCCTGTCCATACTGATCGATGTGGCTGAAAAGGATCGGGTCAAAGGGATTATTGATGATGTGCTCAAACTGGTTCAAGGGGGCGCCTATCTTTCCGATGCCATGGCCAAACACCCAGAGGCTTTTTCAGACTTCTACATCAACATGGTTAAGGCCGGTGAAATCGGAGGAGTATTGCCTGACGTCTTGAATCGGCTTGGCCTCTCTCTCGAGAGCTCTCAAGAATTAAGGGATTTCATTATTTCAGCCATGATATACCCTCTCTTCCTTGTCCTGGTGGGGGGGGCATCACTTGTGGTCTTATTGACCTTTGTGATTCCAAAATTCTCAGTGATCTTTTCCGACATGGGGACTGCCCTGCCCTTTTCGACAAAGGTTCTCCTCACTCTGAGTACCGGATTGAAGAATTGGTGGTGGTTGATTCCCATGGTAATAGCGGCCGTCTTGTTCCTATATGACCGTTACAGCAGGACCCCCAATGGGCGCCTTCGTCTGGACCGGTTAAAACTGCGATTGCCCCTGATGGGGGATCTTATCACAAAGGTGGAGACCGTGCGTTTCGCCAGGACTTTGGGCGTGCTTTTAAAGAGCGGTGTCTCCATACTCATGGCCCTTGAGTTGGTCCGAGCCACTATCGCGAACAAGGTGATCGCAGACGCCATGAAGCATGTTCATGCCAGGGTGAAGGAGGGGGATCGATTATCCAAGTCCTTGGAGGAGGCGGGCATTTTGCCGGCCTTGGGCCTACAGATGATTATTGTGGGGGAAGAATCAGGTCGGCTTGAGGAAATGTTGTCACAGGTGGCCGGAAGTTACGAGAAGTCGGTCAAAGAGACGGTCAAGCGCCTCACAGCCCTCCTTGAGCCGGTCATGATCCTTTTCATGGGCCTTGTTGTGGGGTTTGTGGTGATCTCCATGTTGATGGGTATCTTCAGCATGAATGATATACCGTTTTAGGGAAAAGGATTCAAGGGGCCAAGGATTCAAGGATTCTAGTGAAATGCCCTATCACAGGATTTGAGGATTTAAAGGACTGAAGGGTTGCTGAAAAATCAACAGGTTTTTTGACAAGAAAAAGGATACAGGATTTCAAGGGTACTAAGGTATAGCTGTCGAAATACATTGATCATGAACCACTGACAATGAGCTATTAGAAGAGCCCCCGGGGCTCGGAGAAACAACGCAACAAGGTGGAAAAAGTCATGAAAATTAGGAAAGAGAATGGGTTTTCATTAATCGAACTGTTGATCGTAATGGTGATACTTGGGCTCTTGGCGGCTCTTGTGGCGCCAAAAATGTTTGGCAAGACGGAGAAAGCCAAACAGAACGCGGCCCAGACTCAAATCAGCTATTTTGAGTCGGCCCTGGATACTTATCGGCTCGACGTCGGGAGATTCCCCTCCAATGAAGAGGGCCTTTTAGCCCTGAGGGTGAATCCCGATGAGAACAAGAAATGGGAGGGCCCTTATCTGCCGAAGGAAATCCCTCTGGACCCATGGGGAAATCCTTATGTGTACAATTATCCGGGGGAGCACGGCTACTATGATATTATCTCCTATGGAGCGGACGGAGTGCCCGGCGGGGAAGGGGAAAACACGGATATCGTGAACTGGAAGAATATCGGTAATGAATCCCAGGAATAGAATATCCGGCTTTACGTTAATCGAGCTGATTATTGTCTTGGTCCTCCTTAGTGTGGCGACAGCCCTAGTGGTTCCGAGGTTGGCCGGATCATTGGGTCGGATGAACGCCGAGTCCACTGCGCGGCGAATTTCCTCCGCACTGCGTTTTGCACGGAGCCATGCCATTACGGAAAAGATCCCTTACCTGGCGATATTTGACATGGATACCAATATGTTGAGTGTCATGGCGTGTCCGATGCCTGATGAGACGGACTCGGATGAGGCAGACCCGGATGACGCGGATTCAGATAATGCGGAAATCGATGGCCCGCAGGGGCCCAGGGTCTATATCCTCTCGGACGGGATCCGCCTTAGAGAGGGTGTACCGTTGAATGGGGAGACGATGACCACCGGTGCGTTTGTGATGCGCTTTTTCCCGGGAGGGGGGACCACCGGCGGAGAGGTGATTTTGAATGATGATAAAGACAGGGTTTTTTCGGTTGCTCTCGATAGGATCAACGGTTCAGTCAAGATCTATGAAAAGACTGAAACCGATCTTTGAGCCAAATGACCAAAGGGGCGGCTTTACTCTTCTTGAAGTGCTGATCGCCATAATGATTCTGACCATCTCCCTGGTGGCTATCTTCCAACTGTTTTCCGGAGGATTGCAGTCTGCCAAACTCTCGGATGAATACACACGGGCGATTTTTCATGCCAGGGCGAAGATGGAGGAGACCCTTTTGGCCGATAGGCTGATGGTAGGGGAGACGGAAGGAATAATCGAGGAAGACTATGGATGGAGGTTGTCCATTGATCCCTATGAATCGGGGGAGGAATCGGACGTTTTGTCAAAAGCCGTGGAAACTCTCTTCCTAGTCACGGTAGATATTGTCTGGACGGACGGCGAGCGCGAACGGACCTTCACCATTCGAACCCTTCATATGGCAAAAGGGATTGGAACCGATGAAAAGGTCTAAGGCAAGTGCCGGGTTTACGCTGCTGGAATTGATGATATCACTGACCATCATCGCCGTCATAGCGGTCATGGTCCAGAACGGGTTTAAATTGAGTGTCAGCGCCTGGGAAAAGGGTGAATCCGCCATTGAAGATCAACAGCGATACAGATATACCCTGGACCTGATCCAGCGACAAATCTCCTCAGCCCTGCCGAGACCTCTAAGTGAAAAATCAGGAACAGAACCTGAGGCCGATTTGAAGGGGGATGAGACCTCCCTGGAATTTTCTTCACTAATAAATCTCATACCTGGCGACGCATCAGGTGTGGTCCAGGTCAAATACCGTGTGGAGACACTGGAGGAGGGAAAGAACCTATGGTTCATGGAAAGGGATCTGATTGACCAGCTGAAAATGTCTTCTCAAGATGAGCCGGGAGAAGAGGATTGGCATATCCTTCTCTCCAATATCCATGATTTCGAATTCCAGTATCTACCTCCTATTCCACCGGAGGATTCCACGGATGGACTGTCCTATTGGGAGCCCTCATGGGGAGAGCAGGAAGGACAAAAGGGATTACCCCTTGCGCTCCAGATCCGTTTTCAGGCGGATGAGGAGGCGTCTCCATTGTATGTTGTAATCCCTGTTGGAAAAGGAAAGGTTTGATGAAGAGTTCCTTATTCCAGAGCAACGAGGTCGCGTATGATGAAACCGCGAAGCGATTTCGTCTGAATAGCAGAGGCGTTGCATTGATCCTTGTCCTGTGGATCCTGGCGTTTCTGTCTGTATTAGTGGGGGAGTTTTGTTTTGCCACGAGGACTGAAATCAACATTACGACCAATTTCAAGGAAGAGACCCTCAGTTATTACTACGCAAAGGCCGGAGTGAACCTGGCTAGGTACCGGATTTTTAACAATGGTGTTTTTCCCCGCGACATTGAAAGCGATGAGATGCCGCTGGATGAAGAGACAAACGAATGGCGCCTGGGTGAGCAGATACCTCCTATTGCTTTCCGGGAAGGGCGTATTGAAATAGAGATAGGAAACGAGAGCGGAAAGATCAACATCAACCAGGCAGACACAGGGCTTCTCATGATGATGTTGAGCCCTTTTGATTTGGATGAACAGGATAAGAATATCATTGTGGACTCTATTTTGGATTGGCGCGACAGGGATGATCTTCACCGGATCAACGGGGCAGAAGACGATTATTACCAATCCCTTGACAAGCCATACGGCGCAAAGAACGGCGATTTTGATTCAATTGATGAATTGCTTCTGGTCAGGGGCGTGACCCCCGAAATATTCTTCGGCGGATTACGAGAAATGCTCACCATATACCCCCGGGGGGATGTGGAGGATTTGAAAGAAAAGACTTCCGGGGATATAGGCCGAATCAATGTCAATGCCGCTCCGACCCAGGTCCTTCGCGCGCTTCCCATGATGAACGATGATTTGGTCCTATCAATCGTGGAGCATAGGGCTGAACAGCCTTTCAGGTCCGTTAATGAGTTGTCACCTATAATCGGAGGTGATGTCTACGGGGCCATTTCTCGATACCTCTCCATCAATCCGGGCTCTTATTATACTATCCGCGTCACAGGGTCTGTGTCCGGAAGCCCCGCAAGACGTGGAATCGAAGTGATATTAGAGATAGACATGACACGCAACCCCCCATACCGTACGGTTGAATGGCTGGATAATGTGGAATTTTGGTTGGAATCACAGGAGGAAAGCGTTGATTTTTCAGGATAGCATCGGTATCGAAATCAAAGAGAATGAAGTCGTCTTGGCCTTTCTAAAGCAGTCCTTAAAAGGGGTGAGATTGGCGGCTCATTCTGTGTATGCCGTAGAAGCAAACAAACCGAAGAGAGAGTTGCTGGAAGAGATTAGATCCTATATATCCGAATTTAGGGAGGAGAATCAGATCCATACGGCCAATCTTGTGATGGGACTCTCCAATGGAGAGGTCATCCTCAGGGAAATCGTATACCCTTTGACTGTGAAAGAGAACCTTCAGACCACCCTGACCTATGATATTGACAAGTATATCCCCCTCTCCGTTGATGAAATCTATTTTGATCATCAGGTGATTGAAGAAGACCGGGGGAACAATCAACTGAAGATCTTGTTGGCCATCATGAAAAAGAAAGACTGCGAGCCCTATCTCTCCTTCTGCAGGCAATGGCCCGGGGGGGTTTTCGGCTTGTGTCTGTCTGCCGTGGCTGCAGCAAACTGTTATGCCTTTCTGTCCGGGAAAAGGAAATCCCCTCTGAACGGGCGTGTCCGGGATATTCTGATGCAACAGGGGGATGTCCTTTCAGACAGGGAAGTGTTCCGACCTTCCAGTCTCCATGATGCGGGGATCTCGTCTTCGGACCTGATTCCGGCGTTCGGGCTGGGTTTGGAGGTATTGTGGGAGGCGCCGATCCGCATCAACCTTCTCCCTCAGGAGGTCCGTAAAAAACCGAGCCGCAAAGGAATCTATGCACTCATCGGGCTCGTCTCTCTCCTGATTCTGTCCATGGCGACCTGCAGCGGCGGGTACCTTTATCGTCGTCATCAGCAGCTCAAATTCATGGAAGGGGAGGCGAAGCGACTTTCTTCTGAGGTTACAACGGTTACGGAGATGCAGGAGCGTATCAAGGAGATCGCAGCTCGACTTAAGACTCTGAAAGAGATCAGCGAAGGAGATCATTCTGCTCTGGATATCCTGAGAGAGTTAACCCAGGTGATCCCGGACACCGCGTGGGTGACGGATTTAAAATTGACGGGCAAGGAAATTCAATTGAACGGATATGCCCAATCCGCGTCCGAACTGATACCCCTCTTGGAGGGGTCACCTATGTTCGAGGACGTCGCTTTTCGTTCGGCCATAACAAAGGACGTGAAGCAGAACAAAGAACGGTTTGTGATCGGCTTGAGCCCCGTATCCTTAAAAGAAACAGAGGAATGATCTTAAGACAAAGGCACCAAGACACAAAGAAAGAAAAGAATTCTATGGTGTAATCTTAGTGCTTTAGTCTTTGTGGTTGAAGGATCTGCAAAATGGTTCCACTCAACAGAGAAAGAAAAATCATATTGATCTGCGGCATGGTCCTGCTTCTGGCGGGAGCGGCGTATCGATTTTCTCCGAGCCTGCCTTCTTTCTTCGGGAAGTCGGATGAAGTCAGTTTCAAGGAAAAAGAATTGACCAAGTATCGGGAAGTCTTGCAGGAAAAGAGAAAAGTGGAGATGAGACTGATATCGGCGGAGCGTGAACTAGCCCGGGTCGAGGCCGGCCTCCTGTCCCAAGCGACTTCCGCACTTGCGGCAGTGGAGATCGAGAACATACTCAGTGATATGATTGAAAAGGAAGGGATGAGACTTCTTTCCATGCGTGTGATGAAATCAGAGCCCACTGAAAAGGGCGAATATATGACCGTGCCCGTGGAGATCAAGATGATGGCGACCATCCGACAGATAAAGGAAGTCCTTTTTGCTATAAAGAATTCAAAGAAACTCCTCAAGGTTGCCTCGGTCCGCCTCCGTCTCCCCAATATTCGTCGTCCGGAGGAAATCGATTGTACTATGGTCGTGGAAGGTTTAATGAAGAATGGAAAGAGATAGGAATCTGAAATGATACCCCGAATATGGTTGATCAATGTTATCCTTGCCCTATGTGCCCTGTTTGCAGGGAGCATGGCCTACCGCGTGTGGGTCCAGGAAGAGCCATTGGGATGGGGCGCCCCTGCCAGCGCTCCATCGGTTTCTGCACCTGAAAAGATGCAGCCGAACAAGAGGACTTTCTTAAGAGAGTCGGCCTACAAGGTCATTACGGAACGCTCATTGTTTTCACCCGATCGGAAGGAATCTCTTCCAGAAGAACCTAAGGCGAAGACGGAGAAAAAACAACCCGTCATATCCGGTAAAAGGATTCATCTGTATGGTGTGATCATCATGGAAGATGAGCGAAAGGCCCTTATTGATAATCCCGTTCGAGGTCCGGATGAACCCCAGAGGAAATGGGTGGCTATTGGAGATACCTTCTCTGATCTCAGGATCGCCGCCATTGAACCTGAGAGCATCCTCCTGGAACAAGGGAAGAATAGATACGAGATTTCCCTGTATGACGATGAAGAAAAGAAGTCTCAGCCTTCTCCGCAAAGTGGCGCCCCATCTGCATCTACGCCCACCGTAGTGAACACAAGGACCAATAGGCCGTCTTCCCCGGAGAAGGCCGCGAGTAGTGGCAACGCGAAACGAGCGATAAGACCTCAGAGCTTCACAAAGAAGGCCCCAAGTGATGATAACCCGAAACCACAAGTAGGACCCAGGGCCGACCAAATGAAAGAAAATGACGCCACAAATGAATTTGAGACTTATGAGACGCCCTTCGGTACCTTTAAAAGGAATAAAAAGGAGTAACTAGCTGATGATATTGAAGTATTCGATTTATAGTAAAACCTGTTTTCTGATTATGGTCGTCCTTGGTGCTTCACTTGCCTGTCAAAGCCAGGAGCCGCTGTTGGATAAGACCCCGGCGAGTTCAGAGACCGTCACGACCTCCGGTCCTCCTGTTACTACGCCTTCGAGTGTGAAAGGGAGAACCGTTTTCAGCGCTGAGGAAGCAGGTGAGGTTCAGATGGGAAGAATGGAAGTGATTTCCACGCCTTTCGGGTTGATCAAGGTGAGGGCAAGGGGGCCCGAACCTTCTAAGGACATATCAGCTTCTGAAGGACAAACCGTTTACCAGGAACCGTCGGCTGTTCCAAAGTCAGAATCCCTCCCTGAACCGTCCCCTAAGAAAAGGGATGTGTCGGAGGAGAAGAGTGGATTTATCGCCCATAAGGTCGCCATGGAAGAGCCACCGACCCCTGACGGGACATCCGGCGGCATGGTGTTTAATTTTGACGAGGCGGATTTGATGGAAGTCATCCGCGCCGTGGCTGAAATACTCAAGTTCAATTACATCGTGGATCCCTCGGTGCGCGGCAAGGTCACGATCCACACAGCCGGCACCCTCGAGACTGCGGACATTTGGGACGTCTTCCTTCAAATCCTTGAGGCAAACGGTGTTACCGCTGTTAAGAGTGGCGATCTTTATAAGATTGCACCCATTAAAGAGGCTCCCCGAATGCCGATTTTCACTAGGATGGGCCGACAGGATACAGAATCACTCCGGCTCGAAGAACGGATCATCATGCAGATCATTCCTCTCAATCATATCTCCGCCGCTGAAATGGCCAAGACCTTGTCGCCGTTTATTTCAGCCGAAGGGGTGATAGTCCCCCAAGATAAGTCAAACATCCTCATCGTTGTGGATAAAGGGGTGAATATCCTCAAGGCCCTGCGGCTTGTGGAGACGTTTGATATCGATCTATTCGAGAAATACACCCACGCATGGTATCCGGTCCAACACATGGATGCCGAAGAGTTGGTCAAGGTGCTGAAAGATGTCTTAAAGGCCTATGGCCGAGATGAGAAAGAGGGTTTTCAACTGATGGCCATCAAACGGTTGAACCGGATTCTTGCTATCAGCCAAGACAAGGCGTTTTTCACTGAACTGGAGAAGTTCATTAAGGAATTCGATCAACCGGATGAAGGTGTTGAACCGAGAATCTACGTCTATTTCATGAAGAACGGACAGTCAGAGGATTTTGCGAATATTCTGATGTCTATTTTTTCCGAAACCTCCAAGACGGTCCGGCAGAACACTCCCGCCAAAAAGGAGGCAGAATCCGCATCCACCCGCCCGCCAAGTATTTTCGGTTCCAAAGCGAAAGAAGAGGGAGTGGTCTCCGGTCCGGTCATTCGGGGGGGAAGCGCGGAAGGATCGGGGACCTTGAGCGGAAAGCTTAAAATCACAGCCGATCCCATCAGAAACGCCTTGATCATAGAGGCGATTCCCTCGGACTTTCGGATTGTTGAAAACTTACTCGACCAACTGGATGTCCTACCCAGGCAAGTTCTGATCGAAGTGGTTATTGCAGAAGTTTCAGTGGACGCAAAAGACGAAATGGGTGTTGCCTGGGATTACGTGGACAGCGATGAAACCATGGACCTAAATGTTGTGAGTGGGAGTATAAAGGGTGACAGCGGGCTCAATCTCACCCTGGGCCAGACTGCCCCCTTGTCCGCCACCCTGTCCGCCCTGGCCTCAAATGACAGGGCCAATATCCTCTCCGCTCCACTTGTCCTGGCATCAGACAATAAGGAGGCCAAGATTGATATATCCACTCAGATTCCCGTGGCGAGTGCCTCGATCGTCACAACAGGAGATAACCCCCTTACCCAGACTACGATCCAATATCGAGACACCGGTATCATTCTCGCTGTGACTCCCCATATCAACGACCGGGGTCTTGTAAGCATGGATATCAGTCAAGAGGTCAGCGAGACGGGGGAAGGTCAGAATGTTGGCGGCAACACCTATCCATCCTTTCGGCAACGAAGGGTGAACACATCCCTAACCGTGGGTAACGGGCAGACCATTGTCATGGGAGGGCTTATGAGGGAAAAGGAACAAGAGATCGACAGCGGTGTCCCCTTCTTTAGCTCCATTCCGATTCTCGGCTTCCTGTTCGGTAAAGAGTCCAAGACACGGGAGAAAACGGACTTAATGCTATTCATTACCCCACGGGTCATTGTCAATCTGTCGGATGTGGACGCGATTACGCAGGAGTTTAAACAAAAAGTCAATCAACTCGTGCGCTAAAAAGAAAGGAATGAGAATTCATAAGCCTCTTTTTTTTCAAAATTTACAGCGATCTTCAGATCCTATCAGGAGGGGGAGTTGGCTGCCGGCCGCCCTGTGTGTGTTATTCGCAATCTTTCCCATGACCTCTGCATATGGGGAGGAGGATTCAGAACCTATTTCTGTTGCGATTGTGGTCTCTTTGGTCCAACAGTACCTTGAGGCGGTTGAAGGCTTGAGTCATGTGCTGGAAGCCGAGGGTGTCGAGATAGAGGTGTTCACCCTGGATGACTACCAGGGTAAGAGAAGGACTGTTCTCAAAGAGAAGATGGTTCGCCAGCCCTTCAGATGTTATGTCGGCGTGGGTCACGAAGCTGCCCCGTTCATCTGGGACGAATTGGACCCTAAAAAAGCCACGCCCATTTACTCGATGGTGCTGGATCCCGAAAAGACCCTTTCCTTGTCCGGTGATGCATGCGGAGTCTCTTTGAATATCCCGATCTCGACGCAGATAGAGAAGATCTCGGCAGGACTCCCCGGCGCCAAGCGTATCGGGTTATTGTTTGACCCCCTCAACAACGACCCGTTTTTCATCCAGGCCCAAAAGATCGCGGAGGATTTCGGCCTGCGCATCGTCCCTTTGAGGGTCTCCTCGAGTGAAGAGATCCCCACCGTCCTGGAGACCCATTTCAAAGATGTCGATGCGTTATGGCTCATTACAGATTCCACAGCGACCCCTTCTGAGAGCATCATTCAATTTATCATTGAAACGGCTCTGTTGAACCGAGTCCCTGTGATTGGGTACAACAGTTTTTTTTATGAATCGGGGGCGGCTCTGAATTTTATTATCAATTATGAAGAAATCGGAGAACAGACAGGGGAGTTGATCATGGAGTTGCTCGATACCGGCGTCTGTTCAAGTCCTGACCCGAAGTTCAGCCTATGGGTGAACCGTAAGACCATCCAGAGACTCGACATCCTATTGGGAGAAGAGGTCGTGACGGAGGACGGAACAACGCCATGAAACGGTTTGGCATACATATCCGCCTGCTTCTTGCGGGCATCATGTTGATCATGGCCACCACGGTCATCCTTGGATATATGGGCTTGACCATTACCCGGGAGTTTGTCCTCTCACGCTTTGAAAACAGGATGAATTCTCTGGCCCGATATCTCGCGCTGAATTCGGCCGTGCAGATAGAGTTCGGTCTGGAAAGCGCTTTGGAGCGTCTGGGACAGAATCTCCTGAGTGAAGATGATGTGGTCAAGGTGTCCATTGAGGACGAAAAGGGAAACCTCTTGGCCGAAGTCGAGAAACCTATGGAAACGCACAATATGGGGGCGCTTTATGAGGTCAGCGCGCCTGTCATCCAAAAGCGGGCGGGGTCCTTTCCTTATGTGGGAGAGCTCAATGAGTCACAGGTCGGTCGGGTCAGGATCGCGTACAGCTCCCAGGGCATCAACCAGCTCCTGAAAACCATAGCGAACCGCTTTATCTGGCTTTCTCTGGGACTGGCCTGCGTCTGTGCGGTGATCTTCTACTTTTTTTCACTCTCCATTGTGGCACCGGTGACCAGGCTGGCAGGAATAGCGCGACAGGTGGGAGAGGGAAATTTGAAATTGCGCGCCCAATCCGATAACCTTCCTGAGACCAGGGAACTGGGGCTCGCGTTTAATGCCATGCTCGATTCCATTGAGACCAGCCAGAACGCCCTCAAACGGGCCAATGAGGAGATTGTGCGGCAAAAGACATTGGCTGAGCTTGGAAAATTCTCCCTCATGGTGGCCCATGAGGTGAAGAATCCTTTGAGTATCATCAAGTCTTCTATGGATCTTCTCAAAAAGGAGTTTCCGTCCTCAAAGGACCATGTATCGACCGCTTATATTGAAGACGAGATTCAACGGCTTAACCAACTCATAGAGGATTTTCTCCTTTTTGCCAGGCCGGCTGTGCCCGCCTTTCGCAACGTGGATCTGAACGGGATGCTTCAAGACATGATTGTCCGCTTCGAGGTGCAACTGAACGGGACGCAGGTGGAAATCGAGACCCGCATTCCCAAGACGCCTTGCCGGACCGACGCAGATCCGGATCTCTTGACGAGGGCCATCGGGAACGTCTTGAAAAACGCCGTGGATGCAAACGGAAATCAGGGCAGGATCACGGTCACTGCGAGCCAAAGGGATTGGCATTGGGTTGTCGAGGTGGAAGACCAGGGCCCGGGCGTCGCGTCCGAGAGCATGGAAGTCATATTCGAGCCGTTTTATACGACCCGCGCCAGGGGGACAGGCTTGGGGCTTGCCTTTGCCACTCAAGTGGTGACCGCCCATAAAGGGCGAATCAGTGTGGAAAACAAGCCTAACAACAGCGGCGCCCGTTTCGTTATGGAACTGCCTCTGGATCGAAATAATGGGACAACGGGGGAGACGGAATTGAGGAATAAACAATCCCAACAAATGGTCTAACGTGAATTGCCAATGATTAAGCATACAGGAAAACCATCGACCCATATATTGATCGTTGATGACGAAGAGAGGATGCGCTACCTGCTCTCCAAGATGCTGGAAGACAGGGGCTACAGGGTGAGTCAGGCCGGTGACGGTGTGGAGGCCCTGGAGATGGTGAGACAGTCCTCCTATCATATGGTCATTACAGACATCAAGATGCCCCGAATGAATGGTATCGAACTACTGGAAAAGATCAAACCTCTCCAGATTCCGGTCGTCTTCATTACGGCCTTTGCCACCGTGGATTCCGCGGTGGAGGCCATGCGCACGGGGGCCGTGGACTATATCACCAAGCCCTTTGAAGAAGACCGGATCCTGGTCACGGTGGAGCGGACCCTACGACTCTCACGGCTCATGAACGAGAATGTGGAGTTGAAGCAGAAACTCCGAAAGGCCGAAGAACCGGGGGAGGTGATCTATGTCTCTGATATCATGGATGGAGTCATGGATTCAGCTGCCAGGGTGGCAAAGAGTGATTCAGGGGTTTTCATAACCGGGGAATCGGGGACCGGAAAGGAACTCCTGGCCCGGTACATCCACCACCAGAGTGCGCGCGGATCCAACCGTTTTGTGCCGGTCAACTGCGCGGCCATTTCTCCAAGTCTCGTGGAATCCGAACTCTTCGGTCACGAAAAGGGCTCTTTTACAGGGGCCGACAGGCGTGTGGAGGGCAAGTTTGAATATGCCGCCGGAGGCACACTCCTGTTGGATGAGATCGGAGACCTTCCGCTGGAGGCCCAGGCCAAGCTCCTGAGGGCGCTTCAGGAGAAGAAGATCCAGCGTGTCGGAGGGAACGAGGAGATTCCCGTAGATGTGCGGGTGATTTGTGCCACAAACAAGGAACTGAACAAACTGGTAGAGGCCGGTCAGTTCCGTAAGGACCTGTTTTTCAGAATCAATGTTTTCCCAATTCACCTGCCGAACCTGGCGGAGCGGACCGAGGACATTGTTCCCCTTGCGGAGTATTTTCTCAAGAAACTCGATATGATCGTCCCCTCTCCAAGCCTGGATGAAACGGCCGTCAAATGCCTTCTGAAATACCCGTGGCCCGGTAATGTCAGAGAACTGGCCAACGCGTTGGAGCGTGCGGCGATCCACTCCGGAGACACGGGAATGATCACCGGGGGGACCCTTTCATTCCTCACGGGTTCCACCGTTCCACGGGCGGATCATGAAGGGTTTCAGCTGCCCGCGGGGGGCATTAATCTTGAAGAATTAGAAAATGCCCTGATCAGGCAGGCCGTTGAGAGAGCGGGAAACAACCAAACAGAGGCCGCCAGACTTCTGGGGGTGACCCGTGGAAAATTCAGAACAATGATGAAGCAGTCAAAGAAGAAATGATGAAAATACCTCTACATGAGATCCTAGGAAGGTTCCTATTGAGCACCGCGATCCTGCTGAGTGTTTCGACTCCCCTGAGGGCGGATGAAGAGACACCACCTGTCCGTGAAAAGACCATGCTGATGTTCGTCGGGGAGGAGACCAAGGTCCTCAGCATTGCATCCCGTAGGGAGGAGAGCGCATGGCAGGCCCCTGCCATTGCCAGGGTCTTGAACCAAAAGGAGCTCAGGGAACGCGGCGCGTTTACCTTGAGTGACGCCCTCAAAAACATCCCCGGTTTTTATGCAGCCCAAAAGGAATGGGGGACCCAACCCTATTTGCGGGGTATTCCCAACTCCGCCCTGTTTTTATATGACACGGTGCCCGTGGGGTCCGAGATGACGAAATTCATCCATCAGCTGGATCACGATCTATCTCTCTGGTCTGTCAAACGCATCGAGATGGTCAATGGGCCTGCCTCGGTCCTCTGGGGCCCGGATGCCTTTGCCGGTATCGTCAACGTGGTCCCCATGACAGGAAAGGACCTGGACGGGGTAGAGGCCGGCGTCCTCTACCAAGGCCCGGGGGGTCATCTCGGGTTTTTTGCCAATATGGGTTGTGATAAAGGGCTTTGGAACGGGTTTCTATCCGTGAGTGGACGCAGGGGCGAAGAGGATGAGAGGCCCTTTGATATTGTAAGGTTCCAGGGGGATGATTCGGTGCCCCTTCCCCCGGGAGAGCGTATTGGAGAAGGCTTTCCCGGAGAGTCCGAATACCTGGAGGTTTACGGGAATTTTTCTTATGACGATTGGTTAAACCTCTCCACCAGAATATCCTACAACGACAGACTCTATACCATGACCAGCGGGGAAGGGAGCACCTCCTGGGGAGAAAGCCGCGGGTCCCCTTTTGGCTATGTAAAAGTGGAGGTAAAGAGACAATTGGCTCGAAACTCGGTACTCAAATTCGCGGGTTATTACTCCGAGCTTCGGTACGAGCATGATGTGATTGACTGGAGCCAGACCCAAGAAGAGCGCACGACCTATACTGAGTTGGTCTATGATCGCTCCATGATGGCCGGAACGGGGATTTTCACGGGGGGCTTTTCATACCGGGAAAAAAGCGTTCAAGATGCTCCACTCTGGCGGGGATATTTGCCCGGGTATCTGGAGTCCAACAACCCGGCCTTCTTCCCGATCATATTTCAAGAGAGCTACGATAGTCGCCTCTGGTCCATCTTCGGCCAGTTTCATAAGACCATCGACGACTTCAACATGTTCGCCGGGGCGCGTCGGGACATGCACGAGGATTTTGATGATCAAACGAGTCTCAGCGCCGGAATCGGGTGGTCGCCCACCCCATCATGGCGCTATAAACTGATGGGGGGGACCGCCTACCGGACCCCTTTTGCACGACAACTCTACGAGGAAGGAAATCCTGACCTGGAAGAAATCAAAAGCCTGAATCTGCAAGTGGCATGGGAAAAATCGAGCCGAATGGGCTTTTCCGCCACTGGTTTCTATCAATGGGTTGACAAACATGTCATGGAGGATCCCTATGCCGGCCTCTCCCTGCCGAACCGTCAGAAGATCTACGGCCTGGAGGCTGTAGGGCACTATTCTCCTCAGTCTAACCTGAATATAGAGGCGAATCTCACCCTGCTGAATAACCGGGGTTCGGATGAGAAATACCGCTATATTGTAGAATTCATCGATGATGGAGAGGGAAATATCATACCGGTTTATGACACAAAAACCTACCCTTATGACCTTGGTGCTGATTCTCTGTTTAATGTCATGATCACGTGGCAGCCGACACCCAGAGTAACCCTCCATGCCCGCACCGGGTATGTCGCCTCCCGATCCCTCATCTATCCCAGGGACGACGCATTTGAGATTATCTCCGTATCGGGTGACTGGCAGGTGGATCTTGGCGCCGTCATTCGGGACGTTCTTTTTCATGGGGCAGACTTCGACCTTTCCGTCAAAAATCTCACAGACAACGGCTACCAAACTCCAGGGACCTACGATCTCATTGAAGGCCCCTCCATCTCCGTGCAGGCGGTTCTGAGATTCAAATTCTAATGATTTATGGTCAAGGGTAAACCTGCTTGTGCCCAAATTCTGTTTCTGGATGGGCACTGGCTATTTATAGCAATTAAAACAGACTGTTATGTTCTTTATTAGGAATAACGATGATCAATTGACCATAAACGATCATCCCCTCTCATTCTCCATGCTTGCCCCCTGATTTTTGGTCGATTTCAGCCAACGCAGGTCGAATTCCGCCAATCAAGTGGCGTCACTTGACCCGTAGGAATATCCCTAACCTTTGGCATGATGACCCCCTGTTTTATAGGATTGTGGAACAATTTTATGAATATAGTTGACAAATATGTCTAAATTATGTTTAATTATCGGGAAATTGATACCAATAAGAGGGAAGAGGATCAGATCCATGTGAGGGGCATACAGTGAAGGGGCCGGCAGGCAAAAATGGCATAAGTCTTGCTTCGTTTTGTCTGGTTATGAAGGAAGTTGATTGAATTTTTTTTGTTGTAAACCCGGCCCTGGATATGAAACGTTTACTTATCATCATTATCGGACTCGTTTTCATCTCTTTGTCTGTGACCTCCGCCAGTGCAACGGGCGAGGAATCCTTTACAAAAGAGATGGAAATCCAGCTCCTGGAGTGGATCAATGCTGCCCGGACAAACCCCCTTGAGACGGCAGCCATGGTGGGTCTGGATCCGGATCAGGTGCTGGCTGAACTGCCGGGGCTTTATGATGTGTTGACCCAGGGGCTTGCCCCGCTCAGTCAGGATGAGATGCTGAGCGATGCCGCCCGAAGCCATACCCTGGACATGCTTGAAAACGATTATTACGGGTATGAATCCCAGGACGGAAGGATGGTGGATGACCGAGTTTTGGAGGCTGGGTATGAGGCCGAAGTCGTGGATGAATCGTTGGGGATGCTCGGTTTTTATAATTTCATCGACCCCACAAGGGCGGTGTTTAAGATTTTTTCATCCATGTACAAGGGAGAACTCAATCCTGATAGGACCCGCCCTCTGAACATCCTTGCCCCGGTGTTCAAAGACGTGGGTATCGGGTTCGGCGCAGGCCAACTGACCCTTCAGGGGGTCCCTTATAATGTCTATGTGGTGACCTGCGATTTTGCGGCCGCCTTCAGCCAGGAAGGCAGATCGAGAACAGCGGCAGAGCTTGAGATGGCGGGCATGATCAACCAGCTTCGGGCCAGCCCCCTTGAGGTGATCGAATCTCTGAGTATTGAGCTGACCCCATTTATGGAGACCGACCCGAACCTGTATGAGGTTTTGGCGAGATCAGTTTTCCCCCTTGTCCCAAGCACGTCTCTGCAGAGCGCGTCAAGGGCACATTCAAGAGATATGCTGATCAATGACTTTGTGGGGCACATTTCCTCTGACGGAATAACTGTTGAAGACCGGATCATGGCGTCCGGATATGTTCCTGTGAAGGCTGGTGAGGTGATTCAATTTGTGGAAACCGACTCCCCATATGGGAACGAGGCGATAGAAGAGACGTTGAGGGGAATGGTTCAAGGGGAAATCGACCACTTTATGGAGACAGGAGAACTGATCCTGTTGAACAACGAGTTTGTGGATATGGGGATCGGGGCGGAATCCGGGACATTGGAATGGGATGGTCAGGCACTCGAAGGGGTGATGACCACCGTCACAACCGGTGTGAGTGAAGATTGGAAACCCTTTTATCTAATCGGTACGGTCTACGACGATGAAAATAACGACGGGCTTCAATCCGTGGGTGAGGGCATTTCAGGGGCGAAGATTGCTATCTCGAGTGTGGATGAGGCCATTGATTCGGAGGAATTCACGGAAACCGCCACAAACAGCGCCGGAATGTTTGCGGCGCCGGTGGATATGGGCTCCTACTTGGTGACGATTTCTGTGCCGGGAGAAGAGCCGGTGGAATATGTGGTATCAGTAGAGGCAGAAAATGTTTGGCTTGAACATCACCTTGTATGGTCAGAGCAAGAGGAAGGTGAATGAGCAGGCCGGAAAATTGCGCAATTGCAGCGAAAGGGGGGATGCCTGGGCGAAGAGTTTTTAGAACTGAGTGCTTTCTGATGTATGTATGGATGTATGAATGAAGTTGAAGTGTAACAAAAAATGGATTTTGAGCAAAAAAACTAAACAACATGAGAAGGAGAAAGATTATGAAACGTTTTACACTGATTACCCTGGCGGTCTTGTTTATCGCCGCCCTGGGCGCGGGTTCGGCTTTCGCCGAAACCTACCAGGTAACAGCTGGATACGGCGTCCGGGTCATCGAACAGGGATCCTGCGAGCAGGTCGGCTCCATTACCCTCGAGGGTCAAACTCCCTCTGATCTATTTGTTAATGGCACGACCATCACGGTGGAACTGCTCGGCGGGGCGACCATCTGCCGGAATGTAGGCGCGTCCTATACTTTCGGCGGTCCGGGCGTTATCCCTACCGCGATCAATACGTGGGATCCGGCAGTCAGCGCTCCCGTTTTGGGTGCTGGTGAAGAGTACTATATTGAGGCCGTCACTGGGGATGACTATTTCATCATTGAAATCGTCGCTACTTCAGTTATAGGCGACCGAGTCATCGTGGGCCATGAACTTGAAAGTTACCTCTGCTTCAACCTGCAGGGCACGATTTACAATGCCAGCGATCCGAATCTCCAGTTGGTCCAGGTCTCTTATCGAGACTCCGATGAAAACACCTACTCAGGTGACTCTTATGTGGCCACCGTGAAACCGCAAACCATTTCTTTCGGCATCTGCGCGACAGGAAAATACGCGGATGTGTACACCCGTGAAATATGTTACATCCCCGGAACCCAAGCCCCGGAGTGCGGGTATGATTTCTGGAGCAGCGCCTGTCTCTTCAGGTTCACGGATAATTCCGTAGGCGAGCTGGACGGCACCTATGAGATTACCGTTGGAAAGACCGCCGGTGCGAAAGCGGGTATCGGATTCAGTGATATTTTTATACAGTATGCTGGTACTGGTGCTTGGATTTACCCAAATCCTCTCACGACCGTGAGACGAAATTCAGCCGGTGTCGTTCTTGATCCTGCTAATTATGGTGGTTTTGGTGAGCCGCCAATAGAGGCATTGTACGCAGAGACGTCCCAGATTACCGTTCAGGTGAATCTGCTTGGCCCGGGTACCTATTATGTGTACGGCCAGGGTTATGCTTATGCAGGCCCAGGCGACTGTCCGTTTGAACCAGGCGACTGGATCGTTGATATTTCTGGTCGCAAGATCCCATGCGGTCACAGTTTTTCTGACTTGGATAGGGTGATTCTCCACACCACCGAATGCAATTACGGACAATATCCGGAACCCTATTGCATGACTTTCCCGTTTGGCGCAGGAAGCTGGATGAACGGTCTGGTGCTTGACAACCCGAACAGCCACGACCAGGTCTTTACGGCTCTTATCCATGAGGCGGATGGGGATATGTATACAGCCCAGGCAACGATCGCAGCCATGTCGATGGCAGTGGACCTCGTGGAGAACATCTTCACGATCACCATCCCGGATGCCACCGATTCGGCGCCGTTTGATGAGGATTATTGGCTGCAGATTACGTCCGATGATGACCCGTTCTTTGGCTACATGTTCATCTTCGATGGGACAATGGCAAACGGCTACCGACCGATCTGCTGCACTCCCAGTTGTTATATTGATTAAGTCTTGAACATGTGAACATCATCGGTCATTGAACTAAACCTATAAACATACAGCGGAGGGGTGATGATCTTCCCCCTCCGTTGTTTCTTTGTGCCTGAAGCATTCTCAGGGCACGGAATGGTTTGAAGGGAAACACAGCATGATGCCTTTAATCAGAAAAGACAAACGGTTTTCCTTGACACCTTTAAGGGCATGGACGGGTGTGATTTTTCTCTTTGCCTGGCTTATTGTCTCTCAGGATGCCTTTTCCGGCGATAATGGATCGCCGGTCCCCTTTCAGATCCTATTCTCCGGGGATGCAGGCGGGGAGATCTCTCCGCGCAGGCTCTGAAAGGGGGAAACCCTCGGGGGTCTCTCGAGACGGGCCGCCCTTATTCATCAAATCCGTGAGCAGGGAAAGGGGGACGGGCCCTTTATTCTCCTTGATGGGGGAGACCTCCTATCCCCGGCCAGAAGATATCCCCTGCTCTATGCCGAGCTCTTTGTCAAGGCCTTGAACCAGATGGGCTATGATGCCCTCAACCTAGGTGAGGCGGAGTTCCTTGTCGGCAAAGGCGTTTTGGAACAAATAAAGGAACGGTCTTCATTTCCGCTGATCAGCTCCAACCTCTCCTCCCCTGATCCGCTCTGGGATCCCTATGTGATCAAAGAGATCAACGGGGTGAGGATCGCCATCATGGGCGTCCTTTCGCCTGCCCTTGGTCCTCCCGGGGGGGGCACGGTGAGTGTTGAGTCTCCAAAAGACTCACTGAGGCGTATGATGGTGGATTTGTCGGGAAAGGCTGATGTCTTTGTTCTCTTATCACACATGGGACCAAAGGAATCCCTTGACCTTGTACGGGAGATAGAGGGTATTGATATGGCCATTATCAGCCACGTGACATCATGTTCTCTTAGGGCGGAGACCGTGGGTAAGACACTGGTGGTCAGCGCTGGAGAAAAGGGGGGAAGACTGGGGCATATCAAAGGAGTGTGGGGAGCAGGGGAGAAGAAGATGGTGTCCATGAGTTTTGAGAACCACCCCCTGGGGAGTGACATCGCGTATGATGACGGTATCCAGCAACTCATCATGGATTTCACCGCCTCGGTAAATAAAGCCGATACAGAGGAGTACAGAGAAAAGATGCGCCGGAATCAGGCCGAGGAGGATGCAGAAATCAAAGCCATGACTGAACAGACCATGAAGATGACGCCGGAAGAATTCTTTAAATACTATCAAGAAGAAGTAGAAGAAAGGACGAATATTCCACAATGAAGACACATGAAAAACGTTTCGCTCTTGTGGCGATCTTTATCGCGGCCTTTGTCTCCTCCTGCGCCCATATTCAGGAAAGAGACCCCGCAGTGGGGCTGAATAGCCGGGTATCCGCCTACTGGGAAAGCAGAGTCTCCAATGAATTTGACAAGTCCTATACCTTTTTTGACCGGGATTACCGGTCAGACATCACCATGGCGGAGTTCATCAAGGGCGTCAATGTCAAAATCAAGGCCTATCAGATCACCGGCATCAACCTCTCCGAGGATCAAACCAGGGCCAAGGTGTCCGTGGTCTATGATGCTGAGGTCCTAGGGCGGAGTATATACGGGATCGAAACAGAAGATGAGTGGATCTATGAAGACAATGACTGGTATTATTCGCCGAAAACGAGAGGTTTTAAAGACCTTTTCCCGGAAAAGAAACAAGGTCTGTAGGATCATCCTGGTCCTCTTTCTTGCCCCCTTTCTTCAAGTGAATACCGGGGCACAAACCATCGAGCCGGTTTCTAGCTGGTCCATGGGTTCGAGTTGGGAGGTCAGGACGATCTATCGTCAGTTGAATGGCGATTGGACTGATCCCATCCTCTGGACCTTTACGGTGGTATCGGAAGAGGAGGAGACCTGTCAGGTCCGGGTGACGAGTGAAGAAAGTCCCGGCCAGGCCCTTCTGGAGTTTGATAGAGGGTCGGGACAGCTCAGGCATATGACTCTGACGGATACCTTTAGAGGGGAAGTGATAGTTCGCGAGATTCAGATCAACACCCTCTCTCCGGTTTATCCCTCTTTTTCAACGATCCCCTTTCATGTCCCTTTTTTTCTCTACAGCTTCCCAGAGGACGATTTTCGCCTGGAACGCCTGTTGAACGGCCGATCCGTTGGCTCTGAAACCCTGCACCAGGCTGTTGAACCGGTCTCCCGGAGTCAGTGGGGCTCCCTGCTGCCGAAAGAGGCCCAAGATGAGTGGGAGACCTATGATTCCGAGGGAAACCTGTTTTCCATTCGAAAAGGGGACCGTCTGGTCTTTAAGCAGATCTGGTTTCAGGACCTACCCTGGGCCCTCTACACGGAGTCCAAAGACAGCAGGACCTGGCTGATGAGGGAATTACCGTGAAGACCCGCATGGTGATATACCTTCTCTTGGGCGTTATGGCCGTGGCGCCCACTGTTATGGCCGGATCCGACGCGGCCAGTGTCCCTGCGAATCGAATTCCCTGGTCCGGTTACTGGTGGCCTATGCTCGAAGGGGAACTGGTCTATGGATACACCTATGAACCCTCTCCACTGGAAAAATACGACGCCTATATGACAGGGTATTATCCTGCCGAGGCTGTGGCCCAAGGCCTGGTTCGAGCCTATGATCCGGAGGGAGAGCCCTGGCACGGTCATTGTGACAGCTGGGCGGCTGCATCCATCCTGGAGTCGGAACCGAGGCAATCGGGCGAACTAATGGGGGTCCCCTTTGCGGTGGGCGACAAAAAGGGCCTTCTCACTCTCCTCTATTCCCAGTACACCGTTATGACCTATGGGACGGTGTTCGGGGGATCATCCGGTGATGACCCGGATGATATTTATCCCGGCGGCGCCGACGGCTTCCATCAGACCCTGATCAATTATATAGCAAATCAGGGTCTGCCCATTGTCGCGGAGATCGACCCTGGAATAGAGATATGGAGCTATCCCATCTATCGCTATGAAATGGAGTGGGAGGACGATGGAGACACCCGCCACGTGACGTGCAGGGTCTGGATGGCCGACGATTTTGTTCACCCTGATTATGTGGGCACCCAAGACGCTACCG
>CAZFMX010000015.1:0-49287 GCA_964520425.1 uncultured Desulfobacteraceae bacterium | reverse complement strand
TATTAGCATATTAGAGGACTTTTGAAAACATCATTTATGACCACCCCTCAGTTAACTAATAAATAACAACGATTTGTTTTACTGTCAATAAGAGTCCTAGATTAGCCTAAGCTCCGTTCGGCCCTTCTTTGACCCTGAGGCTCAGACCTGAAGGAAACCCACAGCCAAGTGCAGGGTAGCAAGCATTTCGAACAACGGATAAGCCCTATGACCTTCCTGGGACAAATGTGGAAAAATGGACTTGACTCGCCTTGACATAGGATACTACAATGTGGTACCAAACCTATTCTGAAAGTCTACGCGAAAAGGGGGAAGTAAGAATGGCGAATGATCAAAAAGGGCTCCATGTCAGTAGACGCGACTTTTTCAAAACAACCGCTTTGGCGAGTATGGCTGCAACTCTTCCGACAGCAGTTCTTCCTGGAACAAGTCTCGCGGAGCAAAGCACCATAAGTGGATTAAAACCGAGCCCGGCAGGGGAAAAAAGAAATTTGCTTTTCCTGAGTGACGTTCCGGAAAGGTATGAAAAACTCATTGAGTCGATTAAATCGATCAAAGAATATGAAATTCTTGTAACTCCGATGAAGGTCGATTTTCAAAAACCGCGAGATATACTCAAGTCCATTCAGGGCAAAAACGCGGATATCCTTTTTATACGCATGCCTGGTGTAGGTCAGAGTTCCCGGCATGTCGCCGAAGGCATGGGCACTCTGGATATTCCAGTAATACTTCTCCCTGTCAACCTTGACCTGATCATGCTGGAAGTAGACCTGGCAGCGGCCTTTCAGATGAAAGGCACCAATGCCCTTGTCGCTAATTCGGAAAAACGTGCCATTGAGTTGATAAAGATCGTTGCAGCACCAAGAATTCTGGAAGGCAAACGGGCGCTTATATTCGGCAAACCATTTAGTTCGACCAGTGTCCCGGCACCGAACTTCAGTGAGGATTACATCTACAAGCGTACGGGCGTCAAAATAGAATATGAGCCGATAGAAGAGTTGAAGCCGCTCATGGAAGGGGCTGATGAGACAATCACCAGGAAGGAAATGGAGAGGTGGAAAAGGGAGGCAGTAAAAATCGTTGAACCGACGGACGAAGCGATTCTTGCCTCATCCAGACTGTACGCAGGATTACGCTCTCTTGTCGATCAGGAAGGGTTATCCGCCATTTCCATAGATTGTTTGAGTTATTCCTTCGGTCCGGATACATCGATACCGACCCCCTGCCTCGCGTTCACCAGATTGAGAGATGAAGGAGTATCCGCTCCATGTGAAGCCGATGTATGTATGATGCTTTCCTCCATGGTCATGCAGGAGATCAGCTGGAGGCCTTCTTTTGTATGCAACGTTTCTGAGGTGAAAACCCAAACCTCTACAACAGTCCTTCGCCATTGTGTCGCGCCCATAAAAATCTTGGGAGCCGACTCTACCCCGCTTTCGTATACTCTGCGGGATTATCACGGTATGGGGAGAGGTGTGTCGGCGGAAATGGAATTCCCGGTCGGTCTTGACGTGACTATGGGAGGGTTCAGCAAGGACCTGAATAATTTCGTGCTATGGCCCGGAAGAATTCAACCGGGAGTTAATGATATCGCTACGCCATCTTTTGCGAACCTTCCTGAAGACGCTCCACCTTCGATGAAAAATATGCGCAAATTCTGTTCAAACAGGGCGGAAGTAAAAATCAGGGATGTCCATCGTTATCTTCAAAACGTCGCAGGTATCCATCACATTATGGTCGCCGGAAGCTATGCAAAAGAGATCTATGACGCCATGCTTCGAATGAATGTGGATGTCATCGCTCCACCTGATCTGATAGCACCGGAAGTATAACAAACTAGGCGAGATTAACTTTCCATGCCCGCCAAACTGATAGCGGGGGAAAAGGTCATCGCTAATCGGTGATCAGAAAGGAAGGCAAGTAAAAGGCTTCCCGTCCTCCGCAGTAATATGGCTACAAGGGTGGAGAGGCTGAAGGGGGGCATCCCCAAGAAACTCATCCAAAAGGAAAACTTTATAATCAACAATCCTAGATATATTGATATGATATTTATTATATCAATATCATGGCAGATACGACTCTTCTTGAGATTTTTCAGATTTTCTTGTAGAATGAGAAATAAGCTAACCCTGGGCTAAATCTGCAATCGACTCATTGAGTCACCGGAAAGGGCCGTCGAGTTCCAGCTTCGTAAGGCGAGGAACCAGCCGGTCTCACATGATTGATTGGAAACGCCTCCGGCGGCGGCAATAAACTGATGTGGCAGAAAAGTCATCTTGAGGACTAGGATTATGGACAAACTTCCAAGTCTTGACAAGAAAGCCGTAAATGTTACTTCTCTAAATGATATCAATGAAGAGAAAGAATATTGGTTTTCAAAAAGCCCTCTTGAAAGAATCGAAGCTATCGAAATAAATAGAAGAATGATTTATGGCCATGATCGAGTTACATCCCGACTTCAAAGATTTTTTGAAATCGCTGAACTCAAATAAAGTCAAGCAACGAAGTACGTTTCTACTTGAGACCAGAATATGTAATGAACTACCCATAAGTAGCATTTCGTTTTCCAAAATCGGCATTTCTTTGCCGCTTTTCTCTTCTCCCGACGAAAGACATTTGTTAACCCATTAAAAACACTGAATAATATTTAGCCCTCTTGTTTGGCACTCACTTTGCTATTACATCATACTGCTAATCTTCTCTTCTCATGGTGATGTCCTCCGAATCCATGCACCAGGCTCCCAACGGACGTGATGTCCCTTGGGAGCCTTTGGTTTTGGGGGACGCCCATAGGGGAATTATTGATAAGAGATTGTGGGCAAGCGCTTAATGAGGGATACGCATACCCACTCTCTTTAGTTTTTACAGCGGCAATATTGATATTACCCCATATTTACTCCAGGGGTCTAATCCCCTCGTGCGTTTCATCTGAATACCAAATAGCCATGGCCGAGTATCCTGACACCCCCTTCGATAACGAGACTGCCAGCGAAACACTAAATGGAACATCAGTTCCGTCAGCCAATTGCATGACTGAGCCCCCTGCACCAACGCCATAAGCGATATCCACAGCTGTTATTCTCCCTATCCCATTGAATTGCTCAATCTTTCTGTTGCCCTCGGTCGTAAATGAACTGGACATAGATACTATCGGCACACCGATTGTGGACTTCGCTAAAAATCCGCCCCCCACTCCAATTAAAATAATGACAAAGTTACCATACCGATAAACGCCAACCTTTCTTCCCATAACATTCTGCCTTACCGAAGTATGACCTTCTTCTTCGATAGTGGCGGTTAAAACACCGGCGTACCAGACAGCACCGCCGGAAACGCCTAACATTAATGTCATTTTGAACTGATTCGTGTCGCCGGCAGCTTTTGTACGTGCCTTCATAACATTAGGGACAATATGGGCTAATAGCAGCGCGGCGATACCCACGCCTATCATTATCTGGGGAAGCGTCACGACGTATCCGGACGGGTCGATATTATTTACCGGATCAGTCTCGGCATATAAATATTTATGTAGAGATAACGGCTCGAATATATTCCCTTGGAAGACATCTGGTGAAATGAACCTGCCGTTCTGCATGTCATAGTAACGGGCTCTAAGGTAGTAAAATCCCGCGTTCGGATCGTATTGTTCACCGGCATACAGGTATGTATTAGGTGTTGTTCCGGTTCTGCCCAGTTCGATGCCAAAGGCGTCATAGGTATATGTATCGGTTACCGTGGTCGTATCATCAATTAATTGTCTTACCGAGCCATGTCCGTCATAAATGTAGTAACTGATCTGCCCGGCTCTATTCTGGCTTATGAGATCATCTCCATAGATGTACTCGGATTGAAGCGCGCCTAGACTGTCGGTTTCTTCAAGCACCTGGGCATAATCCCGGTTTCTGTCAACAAGGTAATCCGTAACAACACCGTCAGCATCTGTACGGATTCTGTTGCCGTCGGCGTCGTAGTAATAAGAAATCAGACTTCCAGGTGTTTGCACCGTGATGAGTCTATTTTCAAAGTCATACCAGAATTCGGTCGTATTGAAAGCATCAGATCTGCTGATAGTATTCCCGTTGTTATCGTAGGAATAGATATTGATTCCATCGCTTGTGAGTCGGTTGTTGATGTCATAAGTGTAACTGGTGACGCCGCTTAAATCGGTCTTAGAAAGCCTATTGCCGACCGGGTCATATGTATATGATATATTATTATTTCCAAGAACAGGATCTGCAATCTCTTCATGAGTTAGCCTATAAACAGAGTCATAAGTGTAATTGACCGTTCTTCCGCTATTCTCGATGACCTGAAGGCGGTTTCCAGTCAAGCCCAGTGAGTATGAATAAGAAGAAATGATAGTTGAATCAGACCGCCTATTTTCAATATTGGTGAGTCGATTCAGGCTATTGTAAACATAAGTCGTTTCCGCTCCATTTGGATAGATTACACTGGCACGGTTGCCGACATTATCATATGTATAGGCCGTAATTCCTCCGTCAGGGCCAGTAACATTTTCCAGACGGTGAAGTGCGTCATAACTATACAGAGTAGTACCGGAAGTCGTTGTCATCGAAGCGCGGTTACCTAATTCATCGTATGTATATGATATTGTCCTTCCATCCGGCTCTGTAACATTTGAAAGGAGGGTCCTAGAATCGTAATCGAATGATGTAATCCCCCTTGAATCAGTCACCTCCAAAGGACGGCCCGTTGGAGTATACGTATAAGAGATGACTGTACTATCAGGATATAGCTTCTGGATTATCCTGTTCTCAGTATCATATGTATAGCTGATTGTATCGCCATTGAAATCGGTCTTAGTGAGTACATTACCATTTGCGTCATAAGTGAACACCTCGGACATGGAAAGAGGCAGTATACGTCGCACGACTCTTCCGACGTTGTCGTATTCCCACGTCGTTGTATTACCGTTTGCATCTGTCTCTGTTAGTTTATTGCCCACTTCATCATACGCATATGTCGTTGTATTTCCCATTGCATCAATGACAACCGTCAGTCTTCCAAGGGCATCGTATTCAAATTGCGTGGCATTACCTGCCTGATCGACTTCAGACAGGATTCTTTTTTCGAATCCTGCCTCATAGACCGTTTCGCTGACAGTCCCATCAGGAAATATAGTTGACGTCATGCGGTTGAGTCCATCATATTCGAAGAGAGTCGTATTCCCGTTGGCGTCTGTCATGCTTAGCCGGTTTCCATTTCCATCATATGTAAATAGAGTGATATTGCCAAGGGCATCAATCAAGCGTATCATTCTTCCTGAAGCATCGTACTCACGCTCCAACCTGCCACCGGTCTCAACGATGATCGCCGTCATTTTGCCCGCAGCATCATACTCAAAAGCCCTGGTACTCCCATTAGGAAGGCTGTAGTTTTGTGGTCTCCCGCGAGAGTTATATTCAAAGGCAGTCGTATTACCCGCTCTATCTGTCTTTGAAATCTCATTACCGTTTGCATCAAAAGTAGATATCTCTATGCTTCCGTCCGGATATACAGTAGATGTATGATTCCCTGCAGTATCATAGTTGTACAAAGTGCGATTTCCGTTTTTGTCTATAAAGGCGGATTTATTACCTAAAGAATTGTATTCTGTTGTGCTGCTGCCGCCATCCGGATCGATCGTCTGAAGTAGCCGGCCCTCATTATCATATATGTAAGTTGTCGTGAGTGTTTCTGGTCCAGAAACACTTGTTCTTGTCATTGATTCACTAAGCTTATTCCCGTTCGCATCATATGTGAAAGCTGTGGAATGACCTAAAGCATCTGTCTCTGTAGTCACATTACCGTCAGCGTCATAGGCGAAAGTAGTCACATTGCCCATTGGGTCAGTAATCGTCAGCCTGTTGCCGCTTCCATCATAAGTGTATGATGTTACATTCCCGAGTGGGTCAACCGTGGTCAACAGATTCCCGCTTGGGTTATATGTGTATGATGTCGTATTTCCATTAGGATCGGTTGTCGACAACAAATTCCCGCCCGCATCATAGGTATGCGTCGTGGTATCCCCAAGCGGATCTGTCGCTGAGAGCGGATTATTGTTCGAATCATATATGTACGTTGTTGTATTGCCCAATGGATCGGTTTCACTTGTTTTGTTGTTATTGGCATCATATAAATATGTGGTCAGATTGCCGAGCGGGTCTGTCTGGGAAATGACATTACCTCGGTCGTCATACTCATAGACGGTAATACCTCCAAGCCGGTCTGTAACCACTTCCTGTCTCGTATCCAGGTCGTGCGCATACTCTATCAGATTTCCATTCGCGTCAGTCGAGGCGATGATTCTGCCGTTGGCATCATACTCATTCCGCGCGGCCCTGACTCCATCCGGTGTAAACATGTCAACCATGTAATGATTGGCATCATAGGTGTAGGTACTGGTATGACCTTCTCGGTCAATGACATCGACCAGGTCCCCGTTTTCATCGTATGCATAGACAATGGTGTTGCCCATGGGATCGATGATCCCGGTGATGCGGCCTAGACCGTCCCTGATAAACTCCACACTCTTGCCCGATGAATGGAAGATCCCGTCGTATGTAAAGGTCAAGGTATTGTCATTGAGATCTTTTACTTCCTGAAGCCCGTCCACCTCATCAATGTTATATTCCGTGCCGTCCAAGACCGTGAGGATATAAGTTTCAGGGTTAAAACATTCAAAGGTGATCGGATCGATCCAGTCACAATCCGCCCCCGGCGTGTCGGCCCAGTAGTCCGTGACCTCGATGCCGTCACAACCCGGGCAGGTCAACTCATACACAACTCCGGCAGAAGACGTAAAGGCCGGGCGGTAGAGAGGAATATCAGGGGACATGATGCCTAAATAAATGGGGGTAAAGGTAAAGGCGGTTCTTCTGCCGTCGGGCAGGGTGATAAAGACATTCATGTCTTCGTCTTCCGTGACATCCGTGGTCTTGATGCTCATATTCCAGCCGATGCCGAAATCCTGCTTGACCTTCTGGCGGCTGTCATAGGTGCGGATGACGCTAATCGGTATACCGCTTACCGGTATCTGAAGATCGGTAAAAGAAACGGTAAAATGTCCAATCTTGAGGTTCTCAGAGACGATACCGATATCGATAGTTAATTCCGAATAGTTGCCGTTGAGGTCGCTTGCGCTGAGTTTGAGTTGATAAGGATCATCGATCATGATTGTCGGATCTATAGTTCCGAGGACATCGTCTACAACAGGCGTTGTCCCTTGCGCAAGGATGGTCCAGACACCTCCCTGTTGTTTAATCTCAAGGCTGTATTGATAGAAATTGATATCGTTTGCCGTGCCGATGACCTCAAGGATATTGCTGACAAAATCGCCATCCCCAAGATTAAAGAGAGAGACTTCGGGCGGATCCGTATCTCCTGGTATCACGACAAAGATGTTTGTTGCGCTTTCTGCCGTGTTGCCGTATTCGTCCGTCGCGGTTCCGACGGCCGGATACACACCCGGTGTGCCAGAGGTAAAGAAGGCTTGGTTGTTGCCATCAAGGGAAAAGGAAACACCGTCAATGGTCAGGGATCTTCCGACAATGGCTGAATCATCAGAGGCGTTGACCGTCACCAGGGTGGATCCGCCTGTAGCGATACGCGCGGGGTTTGCAGCCACATAGACAACGGGCGGCTCTGTATCAACACCCGAAGATACAATCAAATTCACCTTGGAACCCCTAGGCCCGGTCATACCAGCAGCAGGGTTTTGTTCCAGGACTGTGCCCATTGGTTCCGTGGGGCTGGGCCTTGATGAGACATCACCCGCCGTAAAACCCACCGCCGTCAGTAGGAGTTCGGCATCGGCCTCCATTAGACCGGTGACATCAGGAACCGTAAGGGGCATTTCCACGGTCAGGGTGAATTCCTGTACGGCGCTTTCATTTTGGCTGTCGGTCACCATGATGCCGACAGGTTGGCCACCGAGTTGGGATTCCTCCGGCGTCCACTCAATAAGTCCGGTATCAGGATTAATGGTCATGCCTGCAGGGGCGGAGGGCAGGTCAAAAACCAGGGTTTCGCCCGGGTCCGTATCAGTTGCAAAGACACGATACAGATAAGGATACCCGGCAGTGGCAAAATTCACCGGACTTGATACGATTTGAGGAGGAGTATTAACAGGCAGTACGGTGAGGTCCACCGTTGCCTCGTTGGAATCCGCCTGTCCGTCGTTGACCAAGTAGGTGAAATTGTCGAAAGTGGTCTCCCTGGGTTCAGGCATGCGCTCGTTGATGCGGAAATTGTTCAGACCCGGGATGAGCCAGTGGGGCTCAACATAGACGGGAATGGTGCCGTCCGGATTGACGTTGGTCACGTGGTATGGATACTGGTTCCAGACGGACCGGACCGGGCTCCAGTCGTTGTTGGTTCCTTCATAAACATAAAGGCCTCCGTAGACCGTACTGGAAGGCCCTACGAGAACCATTTCCGCGTGTCCGTCTGCATCCACATCGGCCATGATGGGAAAGGACCAAGCCGCACTTCCTTGCCAGTTCGGATCAAATGACATTTTTTCGCTGCCGTCTCGACCGTCCCATATTCTGATTAACATATCATAAGCACCGGACAAAACGTCACTAAAGATAACTTCATTGGTGCCGTCGCGGTCTAGATCAAATACGGTTGCTCCGGTCTTGGGGTGGTTGATCTCAGTCTGCCATAACAGGGTACCGTCTCTGTTAAGAACCGTATAGTGATAGTCACGCCACGATCCTCCGGTCATGCCGATTTCCGGGAGGCCGTCACTGTTAAAATCTGCGATGGTGGGAACCCACTGGCATTTGAAGGTGTTGACAGATAAGTTCCACTTGACGGTTCCATCGTGTTCCATAAGGTAGATGTAGCTGTATCCGGCGAAAAGAACTTCTCCGTAGGGGTCGTCATCCAAATTGGCGATGGCAACATCATACATAGGACGGAAGTCAGCCTGCCAAAGGACTTCACCGGTGTGAGAAAAAGCGCTGTTGAGATAGATGATTTCAGGAAAACCATCGAGATCAATGTCCGCGACAGCCGGCAGGGCATTCGGGTTTGAGCAGCCGCAGCCCCTTGATCGAGTGCTGATCCGGGTCCAGCGTTTTTGCCCGTTATTGTCAAAAACCGTGACCCCCACAACGCCTTCGGCACCGTGACCCACGATCACTTCCGGCGTGCCGTCCATATCAATGTCGGCAATGATCACACCGGAGTCTCTGAAGTTACCGTCGGATGTCGCATGGTTTGGATCGTGGGAATGCCGATAACTGGAAGGCAGGGATTCGCTGATCCATTTGATATCACCCGTATCTTCGTATGCCACGATCTTCAAGCCCCATTGGGTACCGCTTCGACCTGGTTCAGTGCCAACGAGGATGATTTCCGGCCTTCCATCCAGGTCAATGTCTCCTGTCGCGGCCCTGCCGTTGCTCGTCGACCCGGGACCACCTGTTTCTCGTTTGAAAAGAAGCTCCCCTGTATCGCCCCTCAGAGCGACAAGCCTGTTATTTCCCGTTCTGAAGAAGATATCTGGGACATCATTATGGTCGAGGTCGACGACCAGAGGATGATCATACACAACGGGGCTGTCACCGGCGGCTTCATCCGCTCCGTATTTGTATTTGAGTAAAAAATCCAGGGTCCCCGGAGGCGGCACTTCAGGTGTGAACTCAAAAGAACCGTCTTCATTGAGGTCGAGAGCGCCGTTTAAGGGGGGACTTTGCAGCACGGCCATTAGGGGATCATCATCGGGATCAGAGTCGTTTTCCATCACACCCGGTGCCGGCGCCGTCAATATTCTGCCGTTTCGCGCCTCGTATGCGTCGTCTTCAGCAACAGGAGGACCATTTATACCGATCACAGTTAAAGTGAAATGAATAGAATCTGAAAACTCACCATCGGATACGGAGGCCATTATGGGGTACGCACCCTCGTCATCAAATCCAGGTTCACAGGTAATAACCCCTGTCCCGTCGCCGTTATCTGTAGCATTGGCGAAAGCCGGCAGGCCTGAAAAAGTAAGGACTAGAGTGTCTCCTTCCGGGTCTGTGGCGGATACAGGGATATCCAGTGAGGCGCCTTCGTTCATTTGCTGGTCATTAATGGGGTCCATTTCAGGAGAGACATTGATCTGGTCATCGAGACAATCCACTATTCCATCATTGTCTAAATCTGAGTCATCATCTACAACACCACACCCGCATGTTCCCGGCTCGGTCTTATTCGGGTCGTCCGGACAATCATCATTGCAGTCAGGTGTCCCATCATTATCTGAATCTGTGTCTACAATACCACAACCACACGTTCCGGGTTCGGTCTTGGTGGGATCTTGGGGACACCCGTCATTACAATCTCTTTCCCCATCCCCGTCTGAATCCGTGTCAGCTACACCGCAGCCGCAGATGCCGGTCTCCGTCTTATCGGGGTCCTCCGGGCAGTTGTCACATACATCTCCGAGCCCGTCGCCATCCGTATCGGCTTGATCTGGATTTGGTGTATCCGGGCAGTTATCCGAGGCGTCGGGAATGCCGTCCTCATCCCTGTCCGGTTCTCCGGTTTCTACATCCGCCTCGATGCTGCCGATCACATAATCGAACCGTCTTCGATTAGGATTATTAAACCTCCATGTTTTGGCATCTGATGTTTCGCCCGGACTCAGGCTGCCGGAGGCCAAGATATATTCAAAATAGGGTTTCCCTTCGGGTGTTGTCCCGTCCGGATTGGCAACGGTGACAGTGGGATCGGTGACGCTGTCTATGATGACCTGGATGGGAGATGACACGGTCTCCGTAGAAATGTTCCGCAACTGTATGTCCACATAACTGATGCGGGATGACCGGTCATATCGCAGTCGACCCCTTACAAGCTCTATATCATCCGTCACATCGGCCGCGTAGGCTTCTTTAGGGCCGAGGAGACCGGTTATAACTTTTAGGAATTTAAGTCCCCTTTCGGGATCCCATTCATAGGTTTGACTTAACTCCCACAGTGGCATGCCCTGGACCAACATGACAAAAACCAGAACCTTTGCCAAAAACCGATACAATCCCTTATTCAAATCCATAGTTTCTCTCCTGCTTCATTGAGCTAAATCCTTTAGCAAAACCGAAGGACTATCCCCTTCCTTTAAGCCAGACCATCCTTATGGTTCCCGCGCGGTGAAAAATACATCCTTTGACTCATTTGTATCACCCGCCGAAAGATTGGTGGCCTCCGACTCAAAGGCAACCAAAGTTCCGTCACCGGAAATGACCGGCGCATAACTGTGTAAGTCCGCCTCACCGGATGTGGGGACGTTGATCCGGGTGGTGGTTCCGGACTGCCTATCCCGGAGGAAGATGTCCCACCGGTTATTGGTGTCTCCCGACACCAGATTGTCGGCATTGGATCTGAACACCACATATCGTCCACCATCGGAGATGGACGGGGCGTAACTGTCGCCGTCGGCCCTGGTCCCGTTGGTTGCGGTACTGACCAGTTCCGTGGTGTTTGTCTGAAGGTCATGGACAAAGATATCCCATTTTCCGTTGGTATCGCCCGGCGCCAGATTGCTTGCCAGGGAACGAAATGCCACATAACGGCCGTTTCCCGAGATGTCCGGGGTATAGCTGTCGTCATTCCCCTCTGTGCCGTCCGTGGCCACACTAACCCGGGTGGTGATCCCTGTGGAACGATCCTTAATAAACACGTCTTCCGCATCGTTGGTGTCCCCCACAACCAGGTTGCTGGCATAGGAATAGAATGCCACGAGGTTTCCATCATCGGACAGAGAGGCGGAGAAGCTGTCGCCGTTTCCTTCAATCCCGTTGCTGTCTCTACTGACACGTTCGGTGGTTTGGTTTTCTAAGTCATATACGTAGATGTCATGGGCCCTGTTGTTATCATCATTCAGGGGACGGGCGGTTTCAGGAAGAGCTGAAGGCATATTCACATAGGAATGAAATGCGATAAACCTTCCATTTCCCGAAATTACAGGTTCCTGCCTGGCCTCCCTATCTGTGGGATCACTTCCCGAGGTCGGTAGGATCTGCGTGGTTGTTGCGGATTGGCGATCATAGACCATCACCTGAGCAAACCCGCTCTTATAGCTTTGCATGACCACATAACGCCCGTCATCGGAAAGAGAAGGAGCAAAACTACCTCTATCCAATTGGGCGCCGTCCGTATCGAAACTCACCCGTTCGGTGGTTCCGGTCTGGGTATTATGCACAAACACGTCCGACAGGTTGTTGGTATCGTCGGGTACGAGATTTGTAGCGTTGGATCGAAAGGCGATGTAACGTCCGTCATCGGAGATGGAGGCCTGAGAACTCCCTCGATCCCCTTGCGCGCCACCGCCGGCAATACTGACCCGCTGCATTTGGGCCCATGCGTCTGTCTGCCACAAGGCAAAAGCCATGAAGAGCACTACACATTTTACCACGGCCGAAACCTTGATCTTTCCCATCATCTTTTCCCTCCTCATTAGAATAAAATCTCTGCTCAACCCCAGAAACACCTCTTTCATTGATTTCTTGGAGATCTTGATAATGAACAGCCCTCGGCCATGAGCTCCCTTCGGGTCTGGGTCTCAGGGTCGAAGACGGTTCGAACTGCGAGCGAATTACAATAAATTATGAGTTCCTTAAGTTTAGAGGATTGTTTGGGATTAGACCGGACTCATACCCTTTGGCTGGGTCTCCCTTTTCATAGACAAATCGACGCTATACCCTGGCAGTCTGAGCCCGTCCTGGATTTTATTCATAGGTTTGACTCAGCTACCACAGCGGCATGCCTTGCACGATCATGACAAAGATTAAAACCTTTGCCATTAACGGAAACAATCCCTTTTTCAAATTCACTATTCATTCCCTCCAAGTACCTTTATTCAAAGCATTTTGTTGGATTTCGTTCCATAACTTGGTGATCACTGATCAATAGTCTCTACCAGCACAGTGGGTGGAGGCTCTCCATTCCGTATCCTTGCCAGAGACGAGATATCTGATTCTCTCCAACAAGCATCCCCACTAAAGACAAAATTTCCCTTTTTTAACCCTAGTCAAGGAATAATGTGAAATCAATACGCAATCTTACGTACAATTTTTGTCTAATACTCTTTCGTTTCAAAGTGCCTGACGCCTAATAATCCAATCATTTTTAAAAGGAGATACCATGTTTGTCCTGTAATCCTATCAAATATCTTTTTCCCAGTGATCCTTCGTCTCTTTCTCCTACTATATCGCCCCGGGCTAAGAGACAGGCGCCCAACGGAGGATACCCAGGGCCTCGAGTGAATGGGAAATGGCTGCGGTGCGGGTCTCGACTCCGAGCTTGTTGTAGATCCTTTCCAGGTGCTTGTCCACTGTGCGTGTGCTCATATCGAGAATCGTCGCCGCTTCTGCATTGGTCTTGCCCTTGGCGACCCAGTATAGGACCTCCGCCTCTCTCTGTCCGAGCCCGAGGGCTTTAAGCGAGGCCGGAGTGAGGTCCGTTTGTCGCTCTTCCCGCAGGAGGAGGAACGACCGGCAGAAGCGATCCGTAAGAAATCGTACCAGGAGACGTTTGTTTTCCCGCTCCACAACCAGAGGGATACAGGGAGGAGGTACCTTGTCGTCCAGCGCAAGCAGGGACCTCTGGCGTGTGATCCATCGCCTAAGATCGTCCGGCAGGAGGAGGGTGTGAGGGAGTTGCCTGCCGAAATATTCTACAAGCCATTGCTGTGCCGATTCCGTCATCTGCTGGACGTCTCCCTCTTCATCCAAGACGATCATCCCCTGTCCCGACTCTTGCAGAGTTTGTATCATTTGATCCACCTGTTGCTGCATCCGGGTGAAGGCGATTGCGTTGTGGTAGGCCTGATGCACATGAGGCCGCAGGATATTCAATATCTGTCGGTCGGAGTCCGAGAAATCCTTCCTCCCCTTTTCCCGGTTAAAGGCAAAGCCGATGAGAAGGGAAGGGGGCGCCGGGAGGTTGATTACCATCTGGTATTCGGTGTCGGTCCGTTGGTAGAACTCGTTATAGAGCGCCAAGCGATGGTAGGAGCTTTGAGAAAGGAAGTCCGAGATCTTCCAGGCTCTGCCGTCCCCGGTGCGGGAGTAGAAATCAACTAGGGGGTGCTCGTGATATAATTGATCAAAGATCGGACGCATGTTAGGAAAATCGATTTCCGGCGGATCAATCACCCAGTGGCACTTCTGCTCCACCAGTTCGAATTCGTTATAGGAAACCGAATCCGAACGAATGACTTTGGGAAGGATGGAAAGAAGCTGACTGGGAAGCGTCTCAAAATCCAAGTGGGCATACATCTTCCGTAGATTCTTAAGAAGTACAAGAAGGCTTTCGTGTGTTAATCGTTCCACAGGAATTCTTTGTTCTGGGTTCAGTATCCCAATCAATTCGGTCTTAGAGAATTTTTACTCAATGGCTACGGTACCCACAACCGGTAACATTTACACGGTATAGGAAAAAAGAAAAGCCGGGCCGTCATAAGTTGATATCCAACTTCTGGCAGCCCGGCTATTTAAAATCTACGAACCCGTGGCTTTCCGTGCTGACTCAATCTCACTCTTTCATGCGAACAAACCGTCAGCGTGGCTTTTTCAGGAGAGTTCTTTGAATGTTATTGTAGTCTAGAGGTTGTTGAAAAATTTTCTTCTTCTGAGACCAACAAACCCAAACAAACCACTACCGAATAAAAGCATTGTGGCGGGTTCAGGGACGGGGGCCGCTGATCCGGCGATAGCCAGATCGATGTTTGAGATCGTGGCACTTGAATCATTAGTAAAGTCATTAGGCCAGCCTCCCTCTATGAATCCCCATGCAAGGGATATTTGCCAGCCTTGATAGGGAGACAAATCGATTGCAAAGTCTCCCGATGTTACTTGCCCTACTTGATCTACAACGGGGAATTCATAGAAAAAAATTTCGTCCCAATTTTCATCGTAGGCATCAAAAGTCAGATAATCATCAGTGTCATTTCCCTTTAGGTCGATTGCCCAATGAAATGACAATAGGGCTGCATCGTCTGGAACCAAATAATAATCATTAAAGTAATAAACTGCACCGTAGTCTAAATCTTCAGTGAATTCAATTGTGGTGTCATCCGTACGGGTCACCGGATCAAAGGGATCATAAGGACCAAAACCGGTCCAATCCAACGTGTCTGCAAAGGCTGTGCCCCCACACACCATGAGTATCATACAGGTTAATGTGATTCCCAATAACTTCTTCATTCTCAATCCTCCTTCATATCAGAAAAAGAACAGGGTGTTTTCGAATGCACGGTAGAAAAGTGGTTCAACCCAGCCTTTAACTGAGAAATCTCTGGACGTCGTTTACAAAAAGATTTATGACGACGCCACGGGTATTTTATTTATTAAGGGTTTGAAGCTAAGGCCCATAAGGGTGATCAGGGATTCATGTTGAAGTGAAAAAAGCAAACAATCCCAATGGGCGACCAATGTAGCATGTCTTCTCAGAAGAGAAACAGCATTAAGGTGTAGCAAAAACCGCACCAGAGATTTGCGATTAGACCTGTCTCTTTGTGTCCAGTGATTTCAGACAATTATACGGCTTAAAAAAAGAGGGGGTGGTAGTGTGTAAATGAATGCATATTTTTTGGGTAAATCATTTCCACTTTATAGAAAAGATTTTCACTACCTAAATGTTCTTTTGAAAACGATTTCATAGTCAAACCGGGTATAGAAGAGAGAAAGTAGGGTAGTGATTTGCTTATATGTGAGGAGTTTCATAACCTAAAAATAGGTAGAGAAGATTCCCTTTGATGTTTGTGGTCAGTCAACCTATAATATCTCTCCAGAAAGTGAGACCTTTGAAAAATGTTCAATTTTGTTCAAGGTCAAGGAAGATGAGAATTCTAACCACAGGAATACCCATAGTATTTCGAGGATTAGAATTTGAGTCTAACGCAGAGATTGGGCAAAAGGGGGCGTTTTTCAAAGGTCTCGAAGTCATTCTAACGCCCCAAGGAGGCCCTTCAACCTGATGTCTTCTCTCTTTATTGGATCCACAGGAAATCACGCGGGAATGAGCTTGTTGACATGGGCCATCGCGCGAAGGCTGAGGGAACGAGGACTCAACGTGGGATTCATGAAACCCTTTGGAACCCAACCCGTCCGCATACACGGAGTATGGACAGATCAGGATGCTTTCCTGCTGAAAGAGGCATTGAATCTCCAGGAGCCCTTTGAACGGATCTGCCCTTATCTGGTTTCAGAGAATGGTTGGAGAGAAAAGGACAAAGGGGTGATCGTCGAGGAGCTAAGGGGCTTGGCCCAAGAGCTTTCCACCGAAAAAGATATTCTCCTCATCATGGGAACCCAGCACATCTTCTTTGATGAGTCCTTCTGTCCTGTTCCAGATACCTCTCTCATCAATGCTCTGCAATCCGATACGATCCTTGTCAATCGATATCAACAACCCTCCACATCTCTCTATTCCATTCTTTCTGTCTCTTCTCTTCTCAAAGAACGCCTCAAGGGCGTTCTTCTCAATCGGGTGTCACCTGAAATGCTTGAGGATATCACAAATCGAACCATTCCTTCCCTTTCCCAAAAGGGGATCCCCATAATAACAGCCGTACCCGAAGATCCGCTCCTCTCTTTTCAAACCCTCGGGGATATAAAGGAGACACTAGACGGCAAGATTATTTGTGAGAAGGAGAGCCTCGGGAAGCCAGTAGGAGGGATGACGGTTAGTTCAGTCGATCTGGAGGGAGAGCTTCGTATATTCAGGAGGGTCTATAACAAGATCGTCCTTCTGGAGCCATCTTCGCCTGATGCGGAGACTGGAGTAGCCCCTCGTGCCGTCGCAGGAATCCTCTTAACCGGTGGAAGAATCCCGCCCTCCCAGGCCTTGAAGGCCTGTGAAAAAGCCCGCGTCCCCCTTATTCTGGTTGAAGAGGATACCTTCTCTGCCCAGGAACTTCTGGAGCAACACCCTCCGGGACTATCTCCTAGGGATGAAAGTAAGATGCGCTATTTCACTGAATTGTTGGACCGTAATGGTAGCCTCGATACTCTACTCCAATCCTTGAGACTGCTTTCATAGCCAACCTGTTCCTCATCCTCGAAGCAATGCCGTCACGGGGGATCAGCAATCTCTTTTCAGGGCGAAGGGTCATCCAAGCCGTGTGGTGGTCATTGCCACCCAGACGGGCGGCAGGTGTTTTTGGGTGGATTGAACGTCTTTCTGTCCGGCATATACTGTTGATATGACCCGCCCGCCGAGCTATGGAAATATGCGATGTAAGGCTCCACTGAACCAAGTTCGCCCTTCAAAAAGATCCCCAAGCCCCATTGACTTGATCCCGGCGTCAAAATAAAAAGGTCTCTGCACTAATAAGTAAATGGTGGTGGACTTGAAAAGAGATCTCCAGCCCCCTGTTCATTTCACCACTGTTTTTGAAATCATATTAACCGAGGGTATCTGAAATGATCTTGAGGAGTTTATCAGGAGAAATCGGCTTGGATAGGGATAGGTTGGCCCCTGCCTCAAGACATTGAATCTTGTCTTCCTCACGACTCTTGGCCGTGAGAAACACAATGGGTTTTTCTCTGCATTCTTCCCTTTCTCTGATCTGCTTGCAGAGTTCAATCCCGTCCATCTCAGGCATAATGACATCGAGCATCAAAAGGTCATACTCCTCCTGATCAAGGCTTTGCAGGGCCTCCCTGCCGCGGGAGAATGTGCGGACCTCATAACCTTCCGGTTTGAGGAGTTCATCGAGCGCCATAAGGACCATTTCATCATCATCTACAACAAGAATACGTTTCGCCATCCCCTCACTCCTTTATTATTAGACGGGGTAAACAGGACATGCCTTTCTCAATATAATAAAAGATCATTATCGAGATATATACATTTGTATCATATTTTTCGAGATATTACGAATGGGATTATTCGTGTTTACCCGGTTAATAAGTCTGAATTAAGAAATACTCCAACACACAAAGAGAATGGTGATGATGTCTTTTCGTGGTGACTGTTGGAAGGCCTACGTTATTTCAAACAGTTACGGAATGGAGGACCCCCTGGCTTCCCGCTTTGAGGAAGCGGGAAGAAGAGCGGAGGGGGGATAAATCATTATCCAACCTTCTTCTCTATCACTGGAAGCAGGACTTTGACTTCCGTCCCTTTACCGGGTTGACTCTTGATTTCAAGTCTTCCCCCATGGGCCTCCACGATGCCGAAGCAGAGAGAAAGGCCCAACCCGGTCCCTTTCCCCACCGACTTAGTGGTAAAAAAGGGCTCAAGTACCTTATCTAGATCCTTCTCAGGAATCCCCACACCTGTATCCTTTACCGACACGAGCACCGAAGGAGACCCCAGATCTTCTGTCTGGATGGAATGAACGGTCAACTCCTTCGGACCCTCTATGGTCTCCATGGCGTCTCTGGCATTGGAGATCAGGTTGAGAAAGACCTGTTCGAGTTGATTGGAATCCCCCATCACTTTTGGCAGACCTTCCGTGAGGTTGCGTACGATCCTTATGTTGTGGTCCAGGAGCTGTTGTCCGGTGATTAATAGTGCATCCTGCACGGCCTGGTTGACATCAAGGGGCTCAAGATGAAACTTGGTCTGTCTGGAGAATTCCCTCAGGTGCTCCACAATCTTCTCGATACGATCGTTGCACTTGCGAACGAGTTCCAGCCGATCCCGGTTTGGGCAGTTATCATGAAGATTTTTAAATATCACATGTAAAATGGTCTGAGAGGCCATGAGGGGATTGTTCAACTCATGTGCAACTCCGGCAACGAGTTCCCCAAGGGCTCTCATCTTTGAGGCCTCTACGAGATGGGCCTGGGCCGCTTTGAGTTCGGCCTCCAGGCGTTTTTGCTCTGTCACATCCTTGAAGATCCCGGCCGTGCCGATAATCTGCTCCTCTTGATCACGAACCAGGAAAAGGGAGCACCATATCGCCAGCTTCTTACCGTCTTCCCTCTTCACCTCTATCTCGTAATTCTCAGCCCTCTCCTTTTCACGTAAGAGGGCCATGATCTTTCGGGCTTCTTGAATGCCCTTGACATAGTAAAGAGAGATGTGTTTCCCCAGGATCTCTTCTCTAGGGGTCTTGACCATATCTTCCATGGCTCGGTTCAGATAGGTGACTTTGCCTTTGAGATCAGTGGTTACAACCCCGTCCACGGAACTCTCCATGATATTCTCAAGGAACTCCTTGGTCTCTCGGAGTTCTCTTTCGAGATGTTTTCGCCGGGTGAGATCGCGGACAATCTCCACAAAACCGATGATGTTCCCTGAGGGCCCTCTATTGGCCGTAACAATGGTGAGGGCCGGAAAGATATCTCCATTCTTTCTGATCCGGTCCATTTCCAATTCACATACGCCTTCTGTTGTGGCCCTCCTTGAGATCTCCTTCTGAATGCCTCTGTCACGATCCTTCTGGATGTCTGTGATGCTGATATTCACCTTATTGAGGACCTCCTCCTTCTTCCAACCAAAGAGCTTTTCGGCCCCCTTGTTATACTCGATAATCCCTCCGTGAACATCAAGGGCCATGATGGCGTATTCCGTGGCGCTGTCAAGAATACTGTTCAGAAAGCGTGATAGATCGCGATGTCTCTCCCTTGATTCCTTGAGGTCCCGTGTTCTTTCCTCGACCATCTTCTCCAGACTTGTGGTGTAGGTCTGAATCTGTGTGATCATCTGATTGAAGGATTCTCCTAGAATACCGATCTCGTCTCTACTACGTACTTCTACCCTCTGAGAAAGGTCCCCATCCGCCATCCTGGAAGTCACCTCGGTCAATTCCCGAATGGGCCCGGTCAGCACCTTTGAAAGGGCGACAGTCAGAAAGAAAACCAGACCGAGACCGACAATAACCACCATGAGAATGAATCGTTCGGTTTTATGCAGGGACTGATAAATCTCCTCCTCATAGGTGCCCGCCACTATGATCCAATCCCACGGTTTGAAGTATCTGTATTTGCTAATCTTCTCTCTTGGCTTTTTCTCACCCAATTCCGGGTTCAACCAGGGGTACCGAATGGTACCTACTTCCCCCTCCTTGAGAGTGACGGCCCTTTCTACCATAGAGCGAATGTATTCGAATCCTGCCGAATCCTTCGAATTTATGACATTCTCCCCTTCTCTTGCGGGATGGATCTTCAGGTTACCCCGGCTATCCATTACATAGACATATCCAGTCTTTCCCACCTTGATACGTTTTATCTCATCCCTAAGGGAGAAGGAACTCTCCTCTTTGACGCCCACACTAAGGGCTCCGATCACCTCCCCTTTGTGCCCTTTGATGGGTTCGTAAGCCGTCAAATACCAGTCATCTAGGACATGGACACGCCCGCTATAGGAACGCCCATCCAATATCGCTTGTGCCACAGAGCTCTCCGGAAGGATGAAGGTCCCGATGTCTCTTTGTCCATCCTTTCCCACGGCATTGGTGGAGATACGCATGAGGCGATCCCCTTCAATTCTTTGGAAAATCGTACAGGTTCCACCCACGAGTCTTTGCACCTCGTCAACAAATTGATGATCCCTGTTCAACAGGATATCACCTATTTTCCACACAGATGCATTGATAGAATATCGTTCATTGGTGAGGTCATTAACCGCATCAAAGACCATTTCTTCGCCCGGCAATGTTTCAATCTTTCGGCCGTCGCGAAAGAGGGTTTCCCTGGCCACATTCAGGTTGGAGTATACCTTCATCAGGAGCATCTCGTGTTGAACCTCGCACATGGCATAGATGTTCATGACAAGATGTTCCAGATCTTCCTCAGCCGCCCCTCTTAGGGCCTTGCCGAAGCGGTCTATTGCGAGGTATGCGACACAGACGAGAGGAAGCAAGACCAGGAAAAGGGTCATACTGATAAGCTTTGTGCGGATTTTCAGATTACTGAAGGTTTGTATGGCCATAAAATCGTTCCGCAATTCTAATCGAACAGGACTTGGCTGCCAATGGCAGCCTTGTTTGTCCTAGAAGGAGCTTCAAAGCAACTTTTCTGCTGTAAACTTTAGACCGTAGACCTTATACCACCATTTAATATACCGGATCAGGGAATGTAACCATGCCTCTGGGTTTTTCTATCATATAATACATCACGGGGGAGACCCACCCCTCATCGAACAACGCTTCATCGATTTCCTCAAGAATCCCATCATGGATGGCCCAACTCCGGCCCCTCACCGTATGCGCAAATTCAGGTTTTCGAAAAGGAGTGCTGTTGTCCAATTTATTGTAAAGAGCCTCGCCAGGTTGGAACAGTTCGTGAATCCTCTTCATTTCCCGGTATCCGCTGAAGTAGCTGAAACCGTGCCTCTCATGGGTAATCGCGTTATGATAGAAAAGGGCTTCCAGGCGTATGCTTTTTATGTCAAATATGGAGCAGAAATGCTCCAGGAGACGAAACGCCTCCCGAGTCAAACACAAACCCTTTTTGACCTGTCCGGGGAAAAGCCCGGCATCCATAGCTTTTTTCTCTTCGGCAAGGTTTCTGGACGCCCATCCTAAAAGCGTGTCTTTTCCTTCTGAATCAATATGGGTGTTGAACTTCGGAGAGCCAGGATCATTGACAGCGAGAAAATCCCAGTTCATTTGTGTAAAATCGGTCGTGTCAGAGAGCTGTATGGAAAAAAGGGGTTCTTCCATTCCCTCGAGTTTGATTTCCACGAGGCAGGTCCTGTCCCCCTTCGGGCAGAAGAATCGAACTCTCTTCTCGCCCTTTGCATCACACAAGGAGATCGGATCGATGCCGAAACGATGATAGAGGAGAGAAGGAATGAGGCTCCGGTAGAAGCCTTCTCTTTCCCGACGGGGGATTTGGTTGATCCTGCGAATCCAGGTCATGAGTCCTCTCTCCGATATTCCCTCTCAATAGACCATTTTTACGTGCATGTCAAAATTAGCTTGTGTCCGAGTCTCAGACCTAACTACTCGTAAACTACTGTTGTGTCCCAGAAATAAGTCAAATAACTCTGAGCAGATCTTATGACACGTGGGACATGGGGGTCTCTTTTGAATCTGTGTAGCAGGTACTCATTTTTCCAATTAATTCGAGACACGACACTGGAGAGCATTGCGTCGAAGAGGTCTCCCAAAATCCATCCTCAACTTTATATTGGCGATGATAGCAATGGATTTTTGGGAATTCCTGGGTACCAGCGAGGTGTTAGATGTAAGGCGCCAAGGAGCGCCGACTGAGGCGTACAAACAGTACGCCGCAAGAAGTAGCGATCGAAGGCAACACAGCAGATGACGCCTTGATGGTGGATCAGGAGTCCCCGTTTTTCGTTGACGCTATTCTTCTCCGTTTGATAGAGTCCCAAAGAACTTGAGACGTGCACCTAAACGAGTTTGACTCGAAAAGATGCAGCGAAAACCAGGAGAATGTCTTTGTCAAAACCCGACGTTCAGGCCATAGGATCTCTTTTCGTATATTCAGATGAAATGAGCCGTTTTGACTTCGGTCCCGATCATCCGTTTAAGGCCGAGAGGGCCCACAAGACCTATGAACTTTGCACGCGCTACGGACTCATGGATCATCCCTGGATGAAGATCCTTAAGCCGGAGTCTATAGAGACTACCCTCCTCACCCTCTTTCATGAACCCGAATATATTCACTCCTTGGATGAAGCAAGTAAGGGCAACATCAGTATTGAAACGCTTGAGCGGGGCCTGGGAACCGAAGATAATCCGGTCCTGCCCGGAATCTACGAATGGTCCTTATTAGCCGCAGGTGGAACCTATGGGGCCCTGGACCATCTCATGAAGGGGGATGTTCTCGTAGCCTTTAATCCTCTGGGAGGATTCCACCACGGCATGCCCGGACACGCCGAGGGTTTCTGTTACATCAATGACATCTCCATCGCCCTCATGGATGCCATAGAAAGACTGCCGGAACAAAGGATCGTCTATCTCGATATCGATGCCCACCACGGCAATGGCGTTCAGGCGGCCTTTTACAAGGATCCCAGGATCTTCGTGATTTCCGTTCATGAGACAGGTCAAACCCTTTACCCGTGGTCGGGGTATGAAACCGAGATAGGGGAGGGAGAGGGAAAAGGATTCACCGTCAATTTCCCTTTGGAACCGGGGAGTGATGATGAGGTCTTCAATTTTGCCCTCGATGAAGCTGTGTTTCCCCTGATCAAGGCCTTTTCACCCCATATGATCGTGACCCTGGTAGGAGCGGATACCCTGATCTCAGATCCTCTGACTCACCTCAAACTCACAAACAACAGTTACCAGAGGGCTATTCGGGAAATGACCGCCCTCTGTCCCAGAATCCTGGCCCTTGGCGGAGGGGGCTACGATCTCTACCGGACCGCTCGATGCTGGACCCTGGCCTGGTCCGTATTAAACAACCTGGAGCCTGCGGATGAATTTGCCGGCCTGGTGGGAGGCATGATGTTCGGACCAGAACAAGAGGTGGGGAGTCTCTACGATCATCCCTACCTCACCCAGGGGGAAACCAAGGACAAGGCCATGGCGGAAGCCAAAAGAACAGCCGTCTATATCCGAAAAGAGATTTTTCCTGTTCACGGGTTGTAGCCCCCAGTAAGGATCTTCCCGGAGAGCAGGAGGCCTCAGGAAGCCCTGGCTTCCCGCTTCGAAGAGGCGGGAAGAATAGTGGAGGGGGCAAGTTTCCCTCGCAGATAAGTCACTGAAAAGACCAGGCCCGGAGCCTCGGAACGGAAGAAAAGTTTCTGTCCTTTGAGCATCTCTCCTGTACAAGGCAACCATTCGTTTCTCACTGAAACGGTACAATCTTCCCGGGTCTATAACAAACCTTCTGGTCTTGAGCAAAAAACGTTCATGGTCTCCCGGAAACCAGTTTTTCCACCACTTCAGGTTCGGCCAGGGTCGATGTATCCCCCAGTTCTTCAACGGTTCCTTCGGCGATCTTCCTCAGAATCCGCCGCATGATCTTCCCACTCCTGGTCTTGGGTAGGGCTTCGGCAAAATGGAGCTTGTCCGGTGATGCAATGGGCCCGATCTCTTTTCTCACGTGCTGCACAAGGGCCTTCCTGAGATCTTCTGTGGGTTCGAAACCTTGCTTCAAGGTCACGAAGGCATAGATCCCCTGCCCCTTGATGTCATGCGGAAACCCGACCACAGCGGATTCGGCAACGGCTTCATGAGCCACCAGGGCGCTCTCCACTTCCGCCGTCCCCATCCTATGACCCGAAACATTGATGACGTCGTCTACACGGCCCATCAGAAAGAAATAACCGTCTTCATCTCTTCTGGCCCCATCCCCGGTGAAGTAGAAGCCCGGGTACTGGACAAAGTATTGCTGCTTGAATCTGTCAGGGTCCCCATAGACCGTCCTCATAAAGCCCGGCCACGATTTCCTGATACACAAGTATCCCCCTTCGTTCACGCCTGCTTCTAAGCCGTCCTGGCGAAGCACTACCGGATCGACCCCGAAGAACGGAAGAGCGGCTGATCCGGGCTTCATGGGCATAGCCCCCGGAATGGGAGTGATCAGGAAACCGCCTGTCTCTGTCTGCCACCAGGTGTCCACAATAGGGCATCTTTGCTTGCCGATGACGTTGTAGTACCAGAGCCATGCCTCGGGATTGATGGGTTCTCCAACACTTCCTAGAAGTCTCAGGCTACTCAAATCCCTCTTATTAGGCCAATCATCTCCACTTCTCATGATCGCCCTAAGGGCTGTAGGGGCCGTATAGAAAATATTGACACCATACTTTTCCACCACTTCCCAGAATCGGTCCGGTTCCGGATAATTGGGCACGCCCTCAAACATGACCGATGTCGCCCCCAAAGAAAGAGGACCGTACACGATATAGCTGTGCCCCGTGACCCATCCGATATCGGCGGTGCACCACCAGATATCCTCATCCTTGTAGTCAAACCCGAATTTGAGAGTCATGGTGGTGTAGAGCAGATAGCCTGCCGTAGTGTGGAGGACGCCTTTGGGTTTTCCCGTGCTGCCGCTGGTGTACAGGATGAAAAGGGGATCTTCAGAGTCCATCCACTCGGGTTCATACTGATGAGAAGCGTCTTTCATCAATTCATGCCACCAGTGGTCTCTTCCCTCTTTCATGTGAGTCTCTTTATCGATCCTGTTGATCACCACACATCTCTTGACATTAGGGCAACCCTCCAGGGCGGTATCTGCATTGGTCTTACTTGACAGCACCCTGCCTGAACGATATCCGTGGTTACAGGTAATCAGGGTCTCCGCCCCGCAATCCAATATCCTATCCCTGAGGGCCTCTGCACTGAAACCGCCGAAGACCACACTGTGAACGGCGCCGATCCTTGCACAGGCCAACATGGCGATGGGGAGTTCGGGAATCATGGGGAGGTAGATGGCCACACGATCCCCTTTTTGTACTCCAAGCCCCTTAAGGGCATTGGCAAATTTGCAGACTTCTCGGTGAAGTTCCTGATATGTATATGTCCTCGATTCTTCCAAGGGCTCTCCCTGCCAAATGAGGGCGGCCTTGTTCTTCCTCCATGTCTTGAGATGACGATCCAGACAATTGTAAGAGACATTGAGTTTCCCTCCCACGAAATACCGCAAAGAGATCTCATCTTTGAAGCTGTATTCCTCTACGGGACCGTCCCACTTTTGAAACCAATCCAGATACGTCTCAGCCATCTCACCCCAAAATCCCTGAGGATCGTCAATTGATCTCCTGTAAAGCTCTTTATACTCTTCCATACTCTTGATATGGGCCTTTTGTACAAACTCCTTGTTCGGCTCAAAAACCCTCTTCTCAGCATAGACTGATTCCACCTGATTTCCTTTTTCATCCATTTCCTAGTTCTCTCCTTTCTATGGGTTAAACCACCCTTTCGGTGTCTGGAGTATTTCGATGTTAAGAGTTCCGCATAGAATTTTAAAGATATCCTGACTATGATAGGTGCTGTGGTTTGATTTTGCAAGTGACTAATGCCTCTGGTCGACCCCGATGACGAGGTTTCGTAAAAACGGCAGAGACTCCTGTTTGCACCCGACTTCCACGACATTCTTCTTCATGACATTGTGCAACATCCAGTGGGTGTTCGTGCGCCCCGAGTATTCCACGATGTGCCGGGTTATGGAAAGGTTTTGGGGTTAAAAAAGCCCAGGCGCATAGGGTAATTATCCCCTGCTACTGGGCAGACTATTTGTGAGAGTATACGCGATATGAGAAACTAATGGAAGAGTGAGGATCAGGTATAAAACAATGACCCGGTCATCTTAGCCGCATTTCGTGAAGCCACAGAAGTGGCAGGTCATACACCCCTCTTCAAAACTAATGGTCTGGCCGCATTCTGGACAGGTCTCTCCCATCAGACTCTGTCTATGCTTGCCCCCGTTTTTCTTCTTTTTGTTGTTCATATATCTCTTTTCAAGAACGCGAGCAATGGCATCCGGTATGGACAAGACAAGCCCATCCTTCTGAAAGATAGGGTGTTCCCCTCCGATACCTTTCAATTGTTCAATGATGTGCTCCACGTGGATCCCGGAACGGAGGGCTAAAGAAACCAAACGGCCTATGGCTTCCGTCTTTGCCGTGGTAGATTTTCCCGATTTGCCGATGGTTGCAAAGACCTCAAACGGCTTCCCTTCATATTCTGTGACAGTCACATAGAGATTGCCATACCCCGTGGGCATCTTTGTCGTAAAACCTTCAAGGGTATCCGGTCGATCCTCCACATTCTTCAGGATACTCCCGCTCGGTCTGGCCTTACCATTATAGGTGAGAACCTGATTTTCCTTACTGCCATCCCGGTAAATAGTCACCCCCTTGCACCCCAGCTCGTAAGCCAGGTTGTAGACCTTCAGGACATCGTCCACCGTGGAATCTCGGGGTAGGTTGACTGTCTTTGAGACCGCATTATCCGTGTACTTCTGAAATGCCGCCTGCATCCGAATATGCCATTCCGGCGTCACATCATGAGCAGTCACGAATACTTCCCGCACATCCCTGGGAATTTCCTCCATGTTATGTATGCTGCCTTTGCGGGCAATCATATCCATCAGCTCGCGACTATAAAACCCTCTTTCCTTGGCGACTTTTTTAAAATAGGGATTCACCTCAAGTAATTCATCATTATCCATGACCCGTCTGACAAAACTGAGGGCAAATAACGGCTCAATTCCACTCGAACAATCGGCGATGATACTCAAAGTCCCCGTGGGGGCGATGGTCGTTGTGGTTGCATTTCTGAAAGTGCAGCCTGTCTTGTCTTTAAAGACGCTCTTGTCGTAATTCTTGAATACCCCCCGCTCTTTGGCCAGGTATTTGGAAGCCTCACGGGACTCCCTTTGGACGAAACTCATAATTTCCTCAGCCAAGTCGAGTGCCTTCTCCGAATTATAGGGGACTCCCATCTGGTAGAGAAGATCGGAAAAGCCCATCACACCAAGGCCGATCTTGCGATTCCCCTGCACTACTTCCTCTATTTCGGGCAGAGGGTATCTGGACATATCGATTACATCATCCAGGAAACGGACGCTCAGCCAAACAGTCTCCTTCATAGCATCGAAATCTATGGCCGGGGTTCCGTCATCCGCCATAACAAACTTGGCCAGATTAATCGAGCCCAGATTGCAGGCCTCACGGGGAAGAAGCGGTTGCTCGCCGCAGGGATTCGTGCTCTCAATATCACCAAGCGCCGGTGTTGGGTTATCCCTGTTAATTCGGTCCAGAAAGATCACACCCGGATCTCCGTTTTCCCATGCCTGATGCACCAATGCCTGATATACATCCACGGCGTTTAGTTCACCGGATTTTATGTTGTCCCTGGGGTCTATGAGATCATATGTGCCACCCTCTTTTACCGCCTTCATGAAGGTTTCCGTGATGCCCACAGATATATTAAAGTTATTCAAGTCCCTGTTGTTCTTCTTGCAGCAGATGAATTCTGAAACGTCAGGATGATCCACTCTGAGGATGGCCATGTTGGCCCCTCTCCTCGTCCCACCTTGCTTGACCTGCTCAGTTGCCGTATTGAATATCTTCATGAAAGAGACAGGTCCTGAAGCAACACCTCCGGTTGTCCCAACCCGGCTACTCTTTGGTCTCAGGCGAGAAAAAGAGAAGCCTGTGCCTCCACCGGATTTGTGAATGAGAGCGGCGTTCTTTAGGGCGTCAAAAATACCTTCCATGCTGTCTTCGACGGGAAGGACGAAGCAAGCGGCTAATTGTCCTAATCTCCGACCCGCGTTCATCATGGTAGGTGAGTTCGGAAGGAACTTGAACTCGGTCATCATATTGTAGAAAACCTCTTCTACCTCCTTCACACGGGACTTATCCCCATACTTCTCCTCCGCCTTGGCGATATACCTTGCTATCCTCCTAAACATCTGGGTTGGTGTTTCTAAAGGAGTCCCTTTGGCATCCTTTTTGAGGTATCTTTTCTCCAGAACCGTTCTGGCGTTTTTAGAAAGACGGAGTTCCTCCTTGACGAACATTGAACTGTCCAGCTTCAGAGGGGAAGGTTTGGTCAATCCATATTCTAGGAGCTTGGTTTCAATGATTTTTTCCAAGAGAGGAATGGTGATGGTTTGGAGCTCCATTTTGCCGATATCTTCCCTTAGAGATCGGCTAATGGTCATCGCTCGATCGCCATCGATTTCATTTTCCTTGACAAGCAAATCTGAGAAAAGATGGTCATCCCAGGCATAGGATGATAGATCGAATGAACCCTGTTCCGTGACGAGAATTTTTCCCCCTTGAGCCATATGCCCTTTCCAAACCTCCTCTTTTTGAAGTGTGTTAAAACAACAGGATCGCTCAACTCATGGTGATCGGGTGATGACCGGTACGACCTTGAAAACCATGGTTCTTTCAGAAAAAGAATGACGAATAAAGACCGATAGCTAAGAAGCCTTTATCCAGCGATATGGTCTATTATATTGGAACATGGTTATGTTAGAGCACAAGATGTAGTGTTGTCAAAAGAAAAATGAAGAGTTTTTCAAAAAGTCTACTTGTGAAAAAATTCTCGTTTGAACCTGAGCAAGTATCGTTCATGCTAAGAGGTGATTTTACGTTGAGTTGAGTCGAATCCTTGCTGCGATAAAAAGGAACGATCTTTTGTTCTTGCTTGAGAAGCGGCTCCTGGCTGTTGACAAAATCGGCCAGGCCTGTTAATTGAAACCATAATCTTATCGTTTAAAGGAGTGCAAAATGTCCGATCTTTTAGAAGTAACTGACGAAAATTTTGACGCAGAGATCGTAAATGCCGATTTACCAGCCATGGTAGACTTTTGGGCCGTATGGTGCGGTCCATGCAAGATGGTCGGCCCAATCGTGAAAGAACTGGCCGATGAGTACAAAGGGAAAATAAAGGTGGCCAAGATGGATGTGGACAAAAACCGTGCAACCCCGGGGAGATTCGGCATTCGGAACATCCCCACTCTGATTTTCTTCAAAGGGGGGGAGGTTTGTCACACAATCGTGGGGGCACAGCCCAAAAACCATATCGAGGAAGAACTCAAGAAGCTCTTGGCCGACTAATGCATGATCTGATTATCATAGGCGCCGGACCCGCGGGATTGACTGCCGGTCTTTATGCGGCAAGAGGGCGTCTAAACACCCTGCTCCTTGAAAGACTCGCCCCGGGAGGCCAAATCCTGACCACGGATTGGGTAGAAAACTATCCCGGATTCCCCGATGGAATCTCCGGATTTGAACTGGTGGAGAAAATGAAAAACCAAGCTGAGTATTTTGGTCTGCCGATCAGATTGGAAGAGGTCATCGGTCTGGAACTCCACCCGGAAAAGAAGGTGGTCATCACCCATAAGGAACGCCTAGAGGCCAAGGCCCTCATCCTGACCCTTGGGGCGACACCAAAGAAACTGGGCATTGAAGGCGAAGAACTTCTAATAGGCAAAGGAGTCTCCTACTGTGCCACATGTGACGGACCCTTTTACAGGGACCAGGATGTGGCCGTGATCGGTGGCGGAGATACGGCGCTGGAAGAAGCCCTCTTCTTGACCCGTTTCGCCGGCAGGATCCATCTCACTCATCGTCGTGACAGACTGAGGGCCGTCAAGCTGCTGCAGGATCGAGCTATGGCCGAGGAAAAAATTGAGTTCATTTGGGATACAGTGCCTGTTAGAATATTCGGGGAAAGCAGTGTGGAGGGAATCGAACTGAAGAACGTCAAGACCGGAGAAATCTACCGCAAGGAAGTGCAGGGTGTTTTTATCTTCATCGGTACACAGCCCAATTCAGAGGTGATCAACGGCATGGTCAAACAGGATGAAAAGGGTTTTGTCATTACCGATGAAAAGATGGAAACGTCCGTTCCCGGCGTTTTCGCCGCAGGGGATATTCGATCTAAGGCCTTGCGTCAGGTCTCAACGGCCGTTGGGGATGGGGCCAATGCCGCATTCTTTGCCGAGAGGTTCATGGAAAATATAGAGTAAGTGGCACTAATACCTTGTGTTTCAAACAGGCTTGGAGAGTAATCTGGAGAATGCTTTGGTAAAAAAATATCTCGTTCTAGAATATATTTTTATAGGAATACTCTCGGTCTTCCTATTGGGGGGATGCTCGATCGGAAAATGGTTCGCCAAAGAGGAGAAACCAAAGACGGTGGCTGACCTGATGGAGCAGGGAGAAAAACTCTTTGATCAAGGGCGTTATTCGGAGTCTGGCGAGGTCTTTCAGGCAGTCAAAGACCGCTATCCATATAGCGGGTATGCCGCGATAGCTGAGGTGAGGCTGGCTGACGGGCATTATGAGAAACATGAGTTCGAAGACGCATATATTGTCTATAATGACTTTGAAAGGCTCCACCCCAAAAACGAGAGTATCCCTTATGTGATGTACCGAAAAGGAATGTGTGAGTTTGAGCAGATCACCGCCATGGATAGGGAGCAGTCTCATGTTATCAAGGCCAGGAGAGAATTCCAGCGCTTGATTCGGAGGTTCCCCGAAAATGTCTATGCTGACAAGGCCAAGAAGAACCTGAGACAAGCTCTCTTGTATCTGACGGGATATGAATTAAGTGTGGCGCATTTTTACTTCAAGATGGGGGCATACGAGGCGGCCCTAAACAGGTATACACACCTCATCAAGAACTATCCTGACACGGGATACTATCACGAAGCCTTGGAGTACATCAGCAAGTGCCATGTAAGGATAACGCAAGAAAAGACTGCTGGAAAAGAAAAACCCAGTCTCCTGAAGAGACTTTGGCCGTTGTAGAGGTCGTCAGGATCTTTCCCTTTCGGCCACCATCTCGTAAACTGCTTCAAAGGCACTTTCCAACTTCTCGGGTCTGCTTCCCCCACCCTGCGCCATATCCGGACGGCCACCTCCCTTGCCTCCCACAATGGTGGACAATCTACTGATGATTTCTCCGGCTTTAAATCGACCTGTAAGATCCTTGGTGACCACACAGATCAACATGGCCTTCCCCCCTTGTTTTGACCCGAGGACGACAATGGCTGAGTCGAGTTTATCCTTGATTTGGTCTGCATATCCTCGCAGATCCTTGGGAGAAGTCGTGTCTATTACTTTAGTAAAGACCTTCACGCCGTTGAGTTCCCGGACCCCTTCGAACAGATCACCCGACCTTGTAGAAAAGAGTTTTGACTTAAGGGCCTCTATCTCCCGGTCTTTTTCCTTCTGTTCTTTTATAAATCTTTCCACTCTTTCCTTTGCCTGATCAGGTGTGGTCTTCAAAAGTGAGGCCACGGACAGCAGTTCGTCTTCCTGATTCTGGACATACTCCATTGCTTTTTCACCGGTCAGCGCCTCAATCCGGCGTAAATTGGCCCCAATCGCACTTTCATTGACAATCTTGAAAAGCCCTACATCCCCTGTCCTTCCCGTGTGAGTCCCTCCGCATAATTCCATACTGATGTCACCTCCCACACGAACCACCCTGACCGTTTCGCCATATTTCTCCTCGAAGATGGCCATGGCCCCCGAGTTTATGGCCTTCTCTCTCGACATCTCTTCCGTATCAAGGGGGTAGTTTTCACGGACATAGAAATTGACTAGTGTCTCCACCTCTTTAAGCTTCTCTTGGCCCACCTGGGCAAAGTGGCTGAAGTCAAAACGGAGCCTGTCGGGAGCAACCAAGGATCCTGCCTGTTTAACATGGTCCCCGAGTACCTCCCTAAGCGCTCCATGAAGCAGATGAGTGGCCGAATGGTTACGGGCTGTTGCCCGTCGCGTCTCCTCATCCACCTTTGCCTCTACTTCATCACCAACCGACAAAGACCCTTCCTCGACTTTCCCTTGATGTACAATGAGACCCTGCCCGAATTTCAATGTATTGGTGATCTGTATTGCCATACTGTCATGAACAAGCCGCCCTGTATCTCCCACCTGTCCGCCGGCCTCTCCGTAGAAGGGTGTCTGCTCGAGGACAACCTCCACTTCATCCCCAGCTTTGGCGGAAGCCACCTCTTCTTCTCCTCTCACAAGTGCCACGATCTTTGATTTGACACTCAGGTCTTCGTAGCCTACAAACCGACTTGAGATACCCTTAGCCGTCAGTTTCCGAAAAACCTCTGGAATTCCTTCTTCTCCACTCCCCTTCCATGACTCTTGAGACTGGCTCCTCTGTCCGGCCATGGCCTCTTCATAACCCTTCGCGTCGATCTTCATACCCTCTTCCCTGGCCACATCCTCCACGATGTCCAAAGACAATCCATAAGTGTCATAGAGTTTAAAGGCCAAATCACCGGGAATGAAATTTTCTCCCCTATCTCGCAGTCCTTCAAGGCTTTCCTCCAGTACTCTCATTCCATAGTGGAGCGTATCCGCGAATCGCTTCTCCTCATTGAGAACAACCCCTTGAATCAAGGCCCTTGAGCTGACAAGCTCCGCATAATCATGGCCCATCATATCAATAACTTTATCAGCGATGAGATGAAGAAAGGGGTCCTTTATCCCGAGCGCATGCCCGAAACGTATGGCCCGCCGGATAATCCGTCGCAGGACATAGCCCCGGCCCTCATTGGAGGGCATTACCCCATCCCCTAGGAGAAAGGCCGCTGAACGGGCGTGATCGGCAATCACTCGAAAAGCGACACTCTGTTTCTTGTCCTCACCATATTTCCTTTCGGAGAGATCTTCTATTCGACAGATGATGTCTGTAAATACATCCGAATCATAATTGGATGTCACACCCTGAACCACGGCCGCGATTCTCTCCAGACCCATACCCGTGTCGATGTTGGGTTTGGGAAGGGGGGTCAATTTTCCCTGCGAATCACGATCAAACTGGGTAAACACAAGGTTCCAAATCTCCAAATAGCGGTCGCATTCACACCCGGGCGCACAATCAGGACTCCCGCAACCCAAAGTCTTCCCCTGATCGATCAAGATCTCGGAGCAAGGTCCGCATGGACCTGTATCGCCCATGGCCCAGAAATTATCCTTTTCGCCAAGCCGAACGATTCTTTCCGCGGGTAAACCGATCTCCTGTTCCCAGATCCCATACCCCTCGTCATCGTCCTTGAATACTGAGGCATAGAGTTTGTCTTGAGGAAGCTTATACCCTTCGGTCAAGAGCTCCCAAGCCCACAATATGGCTTCTTCCTTAAAATAGTCGCCAAAAGAGAAGTTTCCCAGCATCTCGAAGAATGTATGGTGCCTTGCCGTGTATCCCACATTTTCCAGATCATTGTGTTTGCCCCCGGCCCTGACACACTTCTGAGAGGTAACGGCCCTACTGTAGCTCCTCTTCTCTTCCCCCAGAAAAAGGCCTTTGAATTGAACCATTCCCGCGTTTGTAAACAGGAGGGTGGGATCATCCCGAGGGATGAGCGATGAACTGCTTACAATTTCATGTTCATGGTTTTTAAAGAAATCTAGGAAAGCCTGTCTGATCTCTCGATAGTTCATTCATTCGCTCCGGGGAGTTACTTCTTACCGGCCTCCTGATTCTCCTTGTCTTGAGCTTTTTCTCTAAGAGCTTTGAGTCCGGTTTTTTCCATTATTATTGAGGCAATCTGATCTCTGATGTCCTTATTCTCACTCAAGAATCTTTTCACGTTTTCTCTTCCCTGTCCTATTCTCTCCTCACCAAAGGAATACCACGCACCGCTCTTCTCGACGATGCCCAGATCCACACCCAGATCAAGGATATCTCCTTCCTTTGAAATCCCAGTACCATAGAGGATATCGAACTCCGCATCCTTAAAGGGTGGAGCGATTTTGTTCTTCACCACTTTGACTCGGGTCCGGTTACCCACTATCTGGTCTCCCTCTTTTATGCTCCCCACACGACGGATATCCAGACGTTGACTGGCATAGAATTTCAAGGCATTACCACCCGTCGTGGTCTCTGGGTTCCCGAACATGACACCGATCTTCATCCTGATCTGGTTGATGAATATGACACAGGTCATGGATTTGCTGATGGTCCCTGTTAATTTTCTCAAGGCCTGGGACATGAGTCTTGCCTGCAGACCCATGTGCGAATCACCCATATCTCCTTCAATCTCGGCCCTTGGAACCAGGGCGGCCACAGAATCCACAACCAGCACATCAATGGCCCCGCTCCTGACTAGGATCTCCGTGATGTCCAGGGCCTGCTCCCCCGTGTCGGGCTGCGACACAAGAAGGCTGTCTACATCCACTCCCAACTTCCGGGCGTAACCGATATCCAGAGCATGTTCCGCATCCACAAAGGCGACCATCCCCCCCTGGGCTTGGGCTTCAGCAGCCACATGAAGGGCTAGGGTGGTCTTGCCTGATGACTCGGGCCCGAATATCTCCACCACTCGACCCTTTGGGACTCCCCCGATCCCCAAGGCCAGGTCCAGAGAGAGAGATCCAGTAGAAATAGCGGGTAGGTCCATAATTCGATCAACCCCCATCTTCATGATGGATCCCCTCCCGAATTGTTTTTCTATCTGTGAGATAGCCTGCCCGATTGCTGCCTCCTTATTGGTGAAATCTTTCATGCCTATATCCCCCTATCTATTAATATGATCACCCTAATTTTCCAGGATCCAATGTCCAGCATCCAATATCTTGAATCTTGTATCTTGTATCCAGTATCTAGTTCTGATCCCGTCAGGGATTACTCTTTTCCTGACAAGGGCCACACACCCAGTCGCGTATACCTTGCTCCGCCGGGTTTCAGTTCACTCTTAAAGAGGCCCAGTTCCGTCAATGAACACGTCGGGCTGGTCACATCCTCATACCTTGACAAGAGTTCAAGTTCTTCAGAACTCGCTCTCCTGGGCTTTCGGAATCGCCCCAGAGTCAGGTGAGGTTTAAATCCTCGTTTTTCCTCTTCGATTCCAAAGGGGACAAGGCATTCTTGAAGGACATCCCTAAAATAGGACATCCGTTCCAGGTCCCCGTCAAGACCGATCCAAACAACCCTGGGTTTCCGCATGTGGGGAAAGCATCCCAATCCTTTTAACGATATATCAAATGCATCATACTTTAGACAAGCTTCCCCGATCTTCTCTTTGATCACCGGGATCTCGTTCACTTCGACATTCCCCATGAAGACCACAGTAAGATGGATGTTTCCCGGTTTCACCCATTTTGCGTCCAGAGAGGATTTTTTTAACTCATCTGAAACCCGGGTGACGACTGTTTCAATCTCCAACGGCAGCTCAAATGCCAGAAAGGAACGGATCTTCATGAAGATACCTTCTCACCCAGTCAAGAGCCATCATGGCCGTGTTCAACTTTATCTCCTCCCTGGCGCCTTGGAATCGATATTTCCCTGAAAAGACTTTATCATTGGCAGCCAGACCGATGTGCACGGTTCCCACAGGCTTTACCGCCGTCCCTCCGTCTGGCCCTGCGATTCCGGAGACGGACAACCCGATATTCGAATTCAACCTTTCTCTCACACCCCTAGCCATCTCCTGAACCATCGGATTACTCACTGCCCCGTGTGTCTCCAGTGTCTCTGAAGAGACCCCCAACAGCTCTATCTTGGATTCATTACTGTAGGTGATCATACCTCCGAGAAAATAGTCTGAGCTGCCCGGAACATTGGTCAGCAAGTGTCCGATGAGACCGCCGGTGCAAGACTCTGCTACAGAGATCGTCAAGTGTCTCTTTCTCAGCATCTCACCCAGCACATCTTCCATTCTCTGTTCCCCAGTGGCAAATACACAAGAGCCCATCAAGTTTCGAATCTCTGTTTCAATCCAGTCCAGAAGGCTCATCGCAGAGGATTCATCATCCCTGCGTAGGCCCAAAGTGATGTGGGTTTCAGGGAAATGGTCGCGAGTCTCTATGACCACATTTTGCTTGTTTTGAGAAAGATCTTCAAGAATTTTTGTGATCTCATGTAAAGCAGGTCCATAGACTTTCAGAATTCTCTGTCTCTCCACTGGCTGCGTCCTTCCAGACTACCCCATATCAGATCGGGGTTCATACTTCAAGATGTATTGGGGGTCGCATCAATTGACTCATATCAGCAATAGTTTAGATTTTTCAAATGTGTGACAAAATGGGGGATCGAGGATCTCTTGGAAGGGGCAAACTTGATTCAGTGGGCCTTGATCAGCGTACCTCCAAAGTCTGGCGGGCGGGTCAATTTGACAACAATATGTCAGATGAGAGATTTTCTGGCTACCCCGGGACTACCCTCCGCCCGTCTGGGTGGCAACAAATACCGCGCTACATAAAAATGCTTTCGCCCGTGAAAAGAGATTGTTGAGTCCCCATTCAACGGGCTTTCAAATAGCTAAACTGTTACTCGTATCATAATATCTAAGACCAATACTCAGGATTATTCGCGACCTGATAGCCCATGACTCATTACATTATCGGATGGAAAAAGCATGATACGAGACACTAGGTTCTATTAGAGGAAATAACCCAGGAATAGATTTGTCTCAAGGGGATTTTTTCTTCCTCCGCGATTTTCCGGCAGGCTTCATATTCGGGGAGAAAAGAGGGGGCGCCGTCCGGCCCCACTACCTTCTTAACCAGAATCTTTCCCCAGGGACTGTCGATCACGACTGAAGATCTTTCAAGGATTCTTCTCTGGGTGAATTGAAAACGGACTCCCAGGGTCGTACTCTCCCTGAAAAGGATATCCATGAGTTCGTCCTTTTGCTCCGGCCTGCCTATGACTTGAATTAGGACACCCGGTCGATTCTTTTTCATCTGAACAGGACAAAAGACCACATCCAGGGCCCCTGCATCAAAGAGGCAATCCATGAGAAAACCCAACCATTCCGGGGAAGTGTCATCCAGGTTGGCCTCCAGACTCACGATCGTCTCGATATGTTGCTCTGATTGATCTCGCCCGATGATGATCCGAAGCAGATTCGGCCTGTCAGGCAGGTCACGTGCGCCGGCACCATAGCCGACCTTCTCAACAGTCATAGGGGGCAGAGTGCCAAAGGAACTCGCCAGGCCTTTAACCAAGGCAGCTCCTGTTGGGGTCACCAATTCCTGTTTAAGGCCTGATCCGTAAACCGGTACATCTTCCAACAGAGCCATGGTAGCAGGCGCTGGGACCGGAATCCTGCCGTGTTCGGTTTGCACGAATCCGAACCCAACAGGCAGAGAAGAGGTATAGAGAGTTTCAATGCCCAGATATTCCATGCCAAAGACAACACCCAAAATATCAATGATGGAATCTATAGCTCCAACCTCATGGAAATGGACCTCTTCCGGAGCATGATTGTGAATTTTACCCTCCTCCCGGGCGATGGATTCGAAGATCCGGATACTCTTTTCCTGAACATTTTTACTGAGGCTGCCTGCTTTAATGATCTTTCTAATATCTTCCAGATGCCGGTGAGTATGTCCTTCCTTTTCCACATTGACCACGAATTGAGTTGCAGATAGAAATTCCTTCATTTCCCGCTTCATTTCCAGGCCGTAACCGTCTAGGGGAAGGCTAGTCAGCCCTTTCTTTAACTCTTCAAAGGAGAGCCCGGCATCGAGCAGAGCCCCCAGAAACATGTCACCGCTGACTCCTGAAAAACAATCAAGGTATGCTATTTTCGTCATTCTGCACCTGTTTTTTGATAAGGTATAAGGTGTAAGGTATACGGTATACGGGAGAGAAAACCTCCCTTATCCTGAATCGTAAACCTTAGACCATAGACCATAAACCGTAGACCGTAGGTAAGTTACTAACAACCTCCTGAAATTGCAACAGCATTATCATTCTCATCACCCAATAATTTTCGAGAATTCAATCGGGATTCATAATTGAAGGGAGACCAGATCAAAGGTATGGGGCAGGTTATAGTCATAAAGCCTCTGGAGCGCCTCGCGATCGCTTAGAACTTTTTTTGCCACCGCAAAAATATATTATACTGATCCTAATCTTGACAAATCTTTGTAATTTTGACAAATACCTGTTTTTAAAAACAATTCCTTATCAATTTGAACCGCAATTTCAGGACTCTGTAAAGACCATATGGAGAGAAATATGCGAAATGGAAACCATCGAGTTGATATGTCGACAAGGTACATCACATTTTTGTTAGCCCTGACGCTGGTCCCCATTTTTTGGATCTCTGTCTGTTGTGCTGTGGAAAGGGTCGTCGTTAGTGGGAGTGTCACCCATAACGGCGAACCAGTGATAGCGATGGTGCTGGCAAACGGTCAATACATGTTTACTGGTGGGGGAGAAGGCCGTTTTGATCTGGCGGACGTTCCCCTGGATTCAAACGATAAGATTACCCTCTATGCCTTCTGTTCCGGACTTTCCCCCTATAAAACCATACTGGACCAGGGTGTGTCTGATTTAGAAATCCAACTAACGAAGGATAACGAGGCTTCGCAGCCCGTGGTGACCATCGACACTTTTTTGGAGAGCGAGAGCAGGACTGGGTGGTTCGTCATCTCCGGAACCATTACGAACCAGATCGGAATAGCGCTTTGCGCCATGGTTCTGGCTAATGGGCAATATATGTTCACCTGCGGCAGCTCGACAGGAGAATTCTCCCTGACAGTTCCCCCGGACGGGAATGGCCTGGTCACAATCTTCGGATTCTGCAGTGGTCTCATGCCTTTCAAACAAGTCATTAATCCTTCAGTACACATGGACGACGGCGATGGCTATTCCGAAAATCAAGGAGATTGCGATGATACGGACGCTACGGTGTATCCAGGAGCAGTGGAGCTGTGCGATGGTAAAGACAACGACTGCGATGGCGAGGTAGATGAAGACTGTACAAGTATGTACCCTCTCAGTATAGCAGCAGCCGGTGACAGCATTACCGTTGCATACAATGCAGATGGAACCCCTGACATTCTTAACGGTCAGACCTATGAACAATATGAGGTCAGTTGGGCGCTTGGTGATAGTGATCTGGTAAACAGCCATGCGCAAAGGTTGTCGGAATTGGAAGATGGATTCAGCTGGGATGCAGAGTTAGACAACTACGCCTTTGCTGGCGCGAATATTGCTGATCTGCAGGGTCAAATTACCAGTATTGTTGAAAACGGTCCTTATGATTACGTTGTGATATTAATAGGCCATAATGATATCTGTGATGCATCAACAGCGTCTGAAATGCTCAGTACAGCAGCATTTAGAGATAGTTTCGTGGCGGCAATGGAGATCCTCTACACTCAGGATCCCCCACCTGCTGTTGTTGTATCAAGCCTTGCCAACGTTTCAAATCTTTATAATGCCGGAAAAGATGATGAATGGTGCAACGGTAATGCTTTTTTGGGGAGTTCAATCTGGGAATGGGGGAATATTTGTCGAGTGGTTACCTCTGGAGATCCGGATGACATTGCTGCTGCAGATCTAAGGACGCAGGAATTTAATGCAATACTGGAAGAACAATCCTTTGTATACGGCTACAAATATGTTCCGGATATATATGAGACCGGGTTCACGCTCGATGACCTGAGTGACTTTGATTGTTTTCATCCAAATGTTCAAGGCCAGAACAAGATATCAGAAATCATATGGAACAAAGGGCTCTATGGCCAGTAATTCCTTTAAGTAGCTTCGGACTCACCCTCCCCTTTTACATACCGTCAAAACGGATCGCCAAATCCTCATTTATGAAAAAGGCTGATTCCGGCGGAAATCGGGCACGAAAGGGGCCAATCGGGGTTTGACTGCGGGGGCTTGATCAAGGAATTGGACAAACAGACGCTCGAAACCCAGATCCTCTGCATGGGAAAATACCCGATCAAACTCATCCTGAGTAAGAGATCGATCGAGGGCCTGATCCTTTTGAGGCAGAACCGGCTGATATTGAGACATGAGACTGATGGGCAGATCGGGGCCGAACTCCAGAAACAGGGAGGTCAAGGCGTTCAGGGAGTTTTCAACCTGCCCCGGGAGAATCAGATGTCTGACCAGGACCCCTCTTGAAGCTACGTGGGAAAGGGCGTCAATATCCTCGAGAAATCCCTTCTGCCTTACCATCTCCACAATGGCATCGAGGGCCTTTTTGGGGTAGTCCCTACATTTTGAAAGCCTCTGCGAGAGCTCTGAATCCGCGTATTTGAAATCAGGGAGATAGATATCCGCAAAATTCTCTGCTATTCGTAACATATGAACAGATTGGTACCCGGAAAGGTTATAAACAACCGGGAGATCATATCCCTGTCGGCGCAGAAGGGAGAATAACTCAAAGACATAGGGGAAGAAATGATCCGGGGTGACAAGATTGATATTGTGCACGTGGTGTGTCTCGATCATCCCCACCACTTTTTCAAACAGCTCATCCACGTGAATGTTCTCCCCGAAGCCTTCCCTGGAAATCTGGTAATTCTGGCAATAGGGGCATTTAAGGGAACACCCTGAGAAAAAGACGGTCCCTGAACCCTTCGCTCCTGTAATCGGCGGTTCTTCACCAAAATGGGGTCCCACATAGGCTACTCGGAGTTGATGGTTCTCCCCGCAGAATCCGGAGCACCCTAACGCCCCTCCCTTCAATCGATCCACCCCGCAAGCCCTTGGACAAAGACGACATTCTTTGAATAGCTCCATGAAACTCATTGATGATTCTGCTTCAGCCTCCTTGGATGAATGTTATACAGCATGTCATATGAAGAAAATATCGTCAATTGCAGAACATCTATGGGGGACAACCCCCCCAACCCTGCGTCAACGGAGGCAAGACCGAAGAGGCTTCAATTTTCTCGACACGCAAGCCTGTGTTCCCTATACTCTGATCTGAAAATGGAATTTCTTGAATGTAGTTCTTCACGCCTGACCTAACAGATAAGAAAGGAGAACATCTCTAATGGCTTTTCGAACGACTATCAAGGTCTGCTTCAGTGATATCGATAATGCAGGTATTGTCTACTATCCCCGTTTCATGCATTACTTCCATCTCTCAATGGAAGAGTTTTTTTCTTCAGCCCTAGGCATTGACTATTCAGATGTCCTACACGCAAGGCAGGTGTCATTTCCTACTGTTCATGTTGAAGGTAACTTTCTCCGGAAACTCAGATACGGAGATCAAATCGAGATGGAGGTCAGGGTGACAAAGATCGGCAGGACATCGATTCACTGGGGCTACAGGGGTTACAGAATGGGAGAGGGTGAGAACCTTGTTGTGGAAGGGAGTAATGTAACCGTATGTGTCACTCCTGATAGCTTTGAGAAGATCGAAGTCCCTTTATGGTTGAGAGAGGCTCTGCAGCCTCACAAGGAATGATCTGATCGAGGAATCATATCAGATTCTTCGGCACTCTTTTAGTCCGGCACTCAAGGAAGGTGCCGTAAAATCCTTCAAGAATCATTCCACCGGATATCCAGCCCTTAACCAGGCGTTCCATCCGCTGAGCATATTCTCTGCGTTCTTGTAGCCCATTCGTTTCAATGTATAGGTTGCGAGTCCTGACCGAACCCCACTTCCACAGTAAACAACAATATGGGTCTCCTTATCAGGAATCTTCATTGACACTGCAACCTCAAGCAACCCCCTTTGCAGGAATTTTGTTTCAGGGATATGCCCTCTCAAATACTCATCCTTAGTCCTGACATCAAGAAAAACGGCTTTTCCCAAAAGTGTCTTTGCTTCCTCAACAGATATCTCTTTGATATTTTTCTGTGCTTCAACATAAAAATCCCTCGCGGTCATATTCTGAGCAAACACCGGGGATATGCCAAAAATTAGTGAAAATACAACGATCGTCGCGCCCAGAACAGATCCTCTTCTTATTGTCATGATGATATTCTCCTTATTCATTTTTCCTACTCATCAGGTCTCATTTTTTTAAAAAGCACTTCTTCGGATATATCAAATTTCCTGGTAGACCCTTGGCAGAAGGATATTCATATATCCCGACTTTTTCATATAATTTTCCGAAATACAAGGAGAGTCCAGATATATGAGGAGAGGTTATCGGACGATTTCACGGATATGTCAAGTTATAATATCGCTGTGTGTTTTAACTAAAGGGCTTAATCATCCCTCTTGATGAACTCATAAATCGTCTTATCCCGGTCAGTAAGACTTTCCTTGTCTTCATAGATCTTATCCAGGAAATAGTGATAGAAATCATGACGCAGGCTGTCGCGGTTTGCGATGACAAACCATCGATTACGGGTCCAGATGATGGGAGAGAGGTCTTCTTTCCCTTTCTCAAAGATCCCGACCAAGGCCTCAGACCTATCCGAGACGATATCGAAGGATTCCCCGCCAATCTTCTCCTCTATTCCTTCTGGATCAGGGTGAATCACCTGGATATCATAGATCAACGGCATCTTCCCCATGGATACAAGTCGAATACCGACACCTCGCTCTGCGGCGCGCTCCAGGTTCTTCTGCAAATGCTTCCAGGTTTCCGGAAACACACGCACATACAGCTCTTGTTTGGCAGACTCAATCATATCCATTGCCTTGGAAAGGACATGACCCCGTCCTTTCAAGGTCAATAAATACTCATAGTCGGACTCATTGAGATGAGTACTTAATTGTTCTTCCAAAACGGCCAAATTGGATTCAAATTGACTTCGAAGCCGTTTCTTCATCTCTTCGAACTGGAGCGGAACATACAGTCCTTTCTCGATCTCAAAGACCAGCTTCTTTCGCTTCAGACTCCGGAGCACATCGTATATCCTGGATCGCGAAATCCCTGAAAGCTTGCTTAGCTGAGATCCGTTAGACGGATGGTTGGCCACCAGAGCCAAATAACAGGATGATTCGTATTTTGAAAAGGCAAAATCTCTTAAAAGGGTCGCTGCATCCAATCTCAAACCTCCTTGTTGCTCATTAAATAGCAACAACTATCAACACTTCCTGTCTAGAATGAGATTATCACTATATTACTTTGTATCAATCGCTTTATTTTAGGTTATTTTACCTGAAAAACCTCTGATATGTCAACGATACAACCTCTCCTTTTGCAGAGTGGCCTTTAAAAAAGATCACCTCGTGTCCCACTGAATAGACGAGCACACAGAAGGTTTTCTTGGGGTCCATCATCAGACCGAATGAAAGTCAATTGCAATATTTATCTTATATTTTCATATAGTTATCATAAAAGTTCTTCGAATAATAGCACCTGTTCTCCTCCTCTTGGTCGTTCCTATTTCCTGTCTTCCTGATTTGACCTTGACAGTCCAGCGTTGACAGTGATAATATAGTTGCTACCTTGTTAGCAACTTCTTTCCCAAAAAAGGTGACACCATGTCAAATGCACTATTAAAATTCATGCAAGATCCGATTATCGGCTTCTCAGGTTCCTCTGATAAGGAAATCATTGGACTCGAAGATACATTTGGGGCTCATCATTACGCGCGCCTCAAGGTGGTGGTTAGAGAGGCCAAGGGGAGTTGGATCACAGACATAAATGGCAAGAAATATCTGGATTGTCTAGCAGCCTATTCCGCTGCCAATCCAGGGCATCATCATCCCAGGATTGTAAATGCCTTGATCAGTGCCCTTCACGGGAATTACGGCTCCGTGATTTCAAATGTCGTCTATACCGATCCATTAGGGCTTTTTCTATCCCAAATGGCCAAATTCGTACCACAACTGGCTCCCCGAATCGGTCACAACGGCAACAAAGTATTACCCAAAAATGGGGGTGTCGAATCCGTAGAGACCGCCATCAAGATGATGCGCTATTATGGCTACAAGAAAAAGGGGATACCGGATGGTAAACAAGAAATCATTGTCTTTGACAACAACTTCCATGGTCGAATGATCACAGTAGTTTCATTCTCTTCCTCGCCAAAATACAGAGATGGTTTCGGCCCTCTAACACCAGGTTTCGTCTCAGTTGAATTTGGTGAATTGAAAACCGTCCAAAAAGCGATCAATAATAATACCTGCGGAATCCTGGTAGAGCCCATGCAGGGAGAAGGAGGGATGAGAATTCCACCCCCCGGATTTCTAAAAGGCCTGCGAGAATTGGCAGATCAACATGATTTGCTCCTCATGTTCGACGAAATTCAAGTGGGCCTAGGAAGGACGGGTAGGATCTTTTGTTTTGAGCATGACCAGGTAATACCCGATGGTCTCATCCTTGGAAAGGCCTTGTCGGGTGGTCTGATTCCTTTGTCCGTATTTGTCACCAACGCGCGTTTAATGGATTTGGCCTTTCAAATTGGGTCGGACGGCTCAACCTTTGGAGGTTATCCTTTGGCATGCGTTGCGGGAATCGCCGCACTGGAGGTCATACAAGAAGAGAAACTTCCCGAATCGGCCGCCCGCCAGGGGAAAAAATTGATGGCCCGAATCATGAAAATGGCCGAACGTTCAGACCATATCAAAGAAGTCAGGGGGAAAGGTCTCTTTATCGGCATTGAAGTGAAGAACCAAAACGCCATGGATTTCTGCAGAAAGCTTTTGGATCTGGGTCTCATCGCCAATGATAGCCACGGCCATACCATCAGGATCTCTCCTCCCTTGAACATAAGTGACCATGAGATTGACTTCTTAATGGAAGGACTGGAGAAAGTGCTGGTCACAAAATGAAATGCCCATATATCGTCCGAACGCGACAAAAACCCCTTGAAACAATAGACAGATGCAGGTAGATTGACCTTCAGTCATATCAGTCTTAAAAGGAGGCTTCTCTGGCCTTGCGAGAGTAGACATGACCGGATTCTTTTAGCTTGTATATCAGTTAGCTTTTTGAAAGCCTGGTCCAATGGGGGCTCGGGGATCAAGAAAGAAAGGTATAAGGTGCAGAGATTGCTAAAACCCCATTGGATCCTGCATTCGTGAATAAATATGGTTACGAACTGAGCATTTCCTGGAGGATTTGATATGGCTCAATGCCTTTTAGAAGGCAACGAAGCGATTGCACGGAGCGCCGTCTATTCAGGGTGCCGATTCTTTGCCGGTTACCCCATTACGCCGGCCACATCCATCAGCAACACGATGCTTCAGCTTCTACCCCCTTTGGGCGGTGTATGTATTCAGGGGGAAGATGAGATCGCCTCCATCGGTTATTGTCTGGGCGCTTCCATGGCCGGATTGAAGGTCATGACAGCGACGTCAGGGCCTGGCATCAGCCTGTACAGCGAAAACGTGTCCTTTGCTATCGGCAGTGAGATTCCCATTGTCATCATCGATGTACAAAGACTGGGACCGTCCACCGGTTCCGCCACGCGGGGGGCGGATGGCGATATTCAGTTTATGCAGTGGGGGAATAGTGGGGGACTTCCGGTCATCGTATTGGCGCCTGTGGATGTCATGGACTGCTTTGTCCTCACTATGCATGCCTTTAATCTTGCTGAGGAGTACAGGTGCCCGGTCTTTGTTGCATCCAATAAGGAAATTGGATTGACCAGGGAGAGCATCGACTTGGATACCATCCAACAGCCCGAGATCGTCACACGCGCGGCCCCGCCTGAGAAGGAGTCGTTTCTCCCTTTTGGGATTTCCTCCGAGCGAATGGTCCCCGATTTCCTCCCCATCGGCGGAGAGACACTTGTTAGACAGACTTCTTCCACCCACGGCCCTAACGGTTACATTACGGTGGACCCGGATGAAATCGGAAGTATCCGGCAAAGGCTGAAGAATAAGCTGATCTCCAATGTGGGCCGATTTTCTTACTACGAAGAGTATCGCAGAGAAGGATCCGATACCCTCTTGATCACCTATGGTGTCACGGCAAGGGCGGCAAGGGATCTGTTTCATGATCAGGGGTCCGACTCAAAGCCCTTTTCTCTCTTAGTCCTCAAGACTCTCTGGCCGGTACCCGAGCGCTTGATTCAAGAGAAAGCCAGAGCAATGAAGCGTGTCGTCGTGGTGGAAATGAACCTGGGTCAGTACGCCAGGGAGGTAAAACGGATTCTCCCGCATAATGATATCGAATTCTTCGGGCAGATGGATGGAAAGCTGATCACCCCTGGGCAGATTAAGAAGGTTATAGATCATGTATAGCCTACTGAATACCGCGAGGCCTCCAGCCTTTTGTCCTGGATGCGCGCACAACCGTATCGCCAAGGTTCTCGATAAGTGTTTTGGGAACATGGGACTGAAGGGCAATCAGATCGCCATCGTCAGCGATATAGGATGCGGTGGTTTGTTTGACACCTTTTTTCACACCCACGCCTTTCATGGACTTCATGGGCGCGCCTTGACTTACGCTACAGGCCTGAAGTTGGCCCGGCCCGAACTGGAAGTGGTAGTGATCATGGGGGACGGTGGTCTAGGGATCGGAGGAGCGCATTTGCTCGGTGCATGCCGTCGGAATCTCTCTCTGACTCTGATCATTTTGGACAATTTTAACTTCGGCATGACGGGAGGGCAATACTCCTCCACCACGCCTTCGGAAGCCCAAGTAGGCTCAGGCTTCCTCAACAGTCTTGAACGTCCTCTGGATGTCTGCCAGGTAGCTGCAAGCGCGGGCGCCCCTTTTGTGATCCGTCGCTCGGGAATGGACAAGAATCTTGCTGAAGACATGGAAAAGGCCATCCGCTTTGATGGTTTTTCAGTCATGGACATCTGGGGAATCTGTCCGGGGCGCTACCAGAAAAAGAATAAGCTGACACCGCAAGGCATTGATGAGGCCCTTGCTATCTTACCCCCCGCTGACGGGCCTGTGAAGGAAAACATGAGGAAAGAGTATGGACAGGCCTACCGAGAAGCGGCGAACAGACAAAAGGCTTCTCCTGAAACGCTCAGGATTGGCAAGTTATTCGACCCCCCGGAACCCGGCAGACGGGAGGTGGTCATCCTGGGAAGCGCTGGACAGAGAATCGTCACCGCGGGAGAGATCCTGTGCCTTGCTGGCCTGACAGCGGGACTCAAAGCGACACAGAAGAATGAATACGACATCACCGTGTTGAGGGGGGCATCCAACGCGGAGGTGATTCTCTCTTCAGAGGAGATCGGCTTCACCGGCATTGAGAGGCCTTCGGTCATCGCCGCCCTGGGGCAGGATGGTGTAGGCCGTCGCCGGAAACTCTTTGAGTCTCTTGACAACAAGACGCTTGTCCTTCAAGCCGATGGGGTTGAGATACCTGAGACAGATGCGACGGTCCGAAGAGTTGATTTAAGAGGGCGGGCCATCAAGTCTCAGGATTGGGCCCTGGCTTCCATATCGCTTTTGGCCAGGCTTAATAAAGTAATTAGTCCTGAAATGCTTAGGTCTGCCCTGGAAACAAGGTTCAAGGGGCAAAGCCTGATATCTTCGTTAGAGTTCTTGGATCGAGTTGAGCCATAGCGGAGGAGGTGTATAAAAGAGCAACAGCTTATTTATGAATAAGGACTAACGATTTTAGATCTAGGAAGTGAAAGAGAAACGGATTTCTACACCACGGAAATAAATACAGAGATGAAATCAAATATAACAGGACCAATCAGAAATCGTTAATCGTTGTTCTGAGACCATGAGAATGGACGATCCTCATATAAACTGTCTCACCTGACATTCTTTGCTACATAGTGTGAAGTAAGTGTAATCTCATATCTCAAAACTGTGAAGAACTCTACTTCTGAGGCCTGGAATATCCGTGCCAATGAAAGAGATTTTCACCCGCGTCTCATGGACATTCACCCATGTGTACCCTGAAGGTGTCCAGAAGGTTTTATATCCGGTTTCCTTTTCCGTAAACTTCCATGGAGCTCCGGCGCTACCCACGCAGACATAATGGATGCCATCCACCGGGATATCCGTAAACACGTGATCGTGCCCGTAAAAAAGGGCTTGAACACCATATGTCTTCATCCATTCATGAATCAGTGCCTGCTCGCCTGTATACGCAGCACGCCCCCCTCCCCTTCCGTAACGAGAGTTGAGTTCATCTCCTGCCTTACCCCCCACAGTGTGATGAAGAAAGAGAAACTTCCATCTCGCCGTGGATGTTGAGAGTCTCTTGTGGAGCCACTGTTTCTGAACCTCTCCCAATGTCCAGTCATCCGCTCGCCCGATGGGGGATTGGATAGTATGATCTGAAGTATTATATCCGGTGACATCCAATACAAGAAAAAGGGCATCCCCCCAGCTAAAGCCGTAATAGTCTCCGAACTCGCTTCCCCCTTCGGGATAAGTCTCTGGATCTGGAGTGGGGATCCAGGTCATCCGTGCCTGGCGTGCCCAGCCGCGCTCCCGCTCAGGGTGCCAACCGTTTTCCCCTTCCCAGTTGCCGATGGTGTTGAAAAGGGAGACTGACGATGGAAGATTTCCCAGGGCATGGCGAAGTTGGGAATAGAGAATAGGGCCATATCTCTTTTCGATCATCGGCCCGCCATGAGAAGTGAATGTCTGTATATTATCACCGAGCATAAGGGACAGATCAGGCCTTCGGGCCAAAACAGACGAGGTGACCTCGCTGAGGATCCGATATCTACGCGGGACCTCAGGATAGATATGGGAATCTGAAAAAATGGCAAAAGAGAAGGCAGATGGAGTGGTTCTCTGGGTTCGAAAGGGATTCTCCACGAGCATTCGAAACTCTGATTGGCCTTTTAAGCGGGCGAAAAATTGATATTTGTATTCTGTATCAGGTTTCAATTTCTCCAAACGGATTTGTTGAACCGTAAGGGGCCCCATGGATATTCCTTCGGATTGTTGCCATTCCCCTTCTGCAACGTCTTTGGTCTCGCCAAACCGGATATAGCACTCGATAGCCTTTTCTCCCGAGACAATGTTCAACAGGATAGAAGAACGGGTCGGGCACCCTAAATAGGGAGGACAGAGAAGGAATGTGTCGGATTTTTCAGGGTCATTAGCAGAAACCCCTCTTGATTTCAGCACGGTGGGGAGGGTCATGGTACTTGTCCCCGCGATCAGACTATGTTTGATGAAATCTCTTCTGGATATCCTCTTCATAACAGGCCTCAAGAAAACCTTACCCGCCCTGATTATTATGCAACAGATAAGGAAAAAGTATACATCTTTCTGATTTGAAAGCAATAGGATTGACTGGCACTTTAGAGTCTCCCGCGTTCCGGACAGCCATAAGTGAGTACTCTTTCCGCATAGCGGAAAGCCTCAAGCAGCCCCCTCGAAGGG
>CAZFMX010000014.1:0-51062 GCA_964520425.1 uncultured Desulfobacteraceae bacterium | reverse complement strand
ACGCTTCAATAGCGATCACCCCCACCACGATGTGATCTGCTTTAACCCCCCGATATCTCTAAAAAGAATTTTTCAGCTCGCCAACAATATCTTGACATTAATGAGAGTTGCTCGATATAATCCTTTCATGCATCTCCAACCCCAACTCATCAGGAGGGTCTGTCATGACGGAAGAACAGGTGGGTGTAGTCGTCAAGTTTTTCGCCAAACCCAGTGTAGCCGCTATTGAAGTGACTGCTGGGAGTATAGAGCGGGGAGATACGCTGAGATACAAAGGTCATACCACTGATTTCACCGAGAAAGTGGGGAGTATGGAGCTTGATAATCAATCCATAGAAGAAGCCAAGGTGGGTGACCTAATTGGGGTGAAGGTTAAAGAAAGGGTTCGAGAAAACGATCTGATCTATAAAATCACGGAAGCATCTTGAGACCTTTGAAAAACGCCCCCTTTAGCCCAATCTTCCGCCGTCGCCAAGGCTATGGCGGGACAAGCGGCGTCAGACTCAAATTCTAATCCTCGAAATACTACGGGTATTCCTGGCTGTCCCGATGAAAATCGGGAGGGTTAGAATTCTCGCCTTCCTTAACCTTGAACAAAATTGATTCTTTTTCAAAGGTCTCATCTTGAACCTGATTGTCGTACTTCATTTTTAGGTCACAGTCTCCCAAAGATTCTTGTCTACCGTTGTCCTATGTGGGCAGCGGAGGTATACAAACCTCTCTACCCGTAGTGCTGTGCCAGTGTTCGAGATCAATGGTCTTAGACTAGTGCCCATCCAAAAAACAGAATATAGATACGGGAAAGTTTCCAATTCAGAAATGAGAAATTTTCCGCGAGGCCAAGGAAATCAAAGAGTTTGGAGGAGGCGTACACGTGGTACACCGTACAACTAACTCTGAAGATTGACACAGGGATTGCGAAAAAGAGCCATTTCTGAATAGAAACTAGGTTAGGCAAGCCTTTACAAACCCATAAAAGAGAGGTGATGGGAATTCCATCCTGGATTTCAACTCCGGATGTGCCTGGGTTGCGGCAAAAAACTTATGATCCGGCAATTCGATAAATTCCACCAGTCTTCCATCCTCGGAACAGCCTGAAAAGACCATTCCTTTCTCAGTGAGTAACTGGTGATAGTCCGGATTTACTTCGTATCGGTGCCGGTGTCTTTCCGAGGCCTCGGCAGATTTGTAAAGGGATTGAACAAGAGTCCCTTTCTGAAGGAGAGCAGTGTATGCCCCAAGCCTCATGGTTCCGCCCTTGGTCTTGATTTCCTTCTGTTCGGGGAGAATGTCAATCACCGGATAGGGTGTTTCGGTATCCATTTCCGTGGAGTTTGCCCCCTCCAGACCACACACATGTCTGGCGAATTCGACGACAGCCATATGAAGACCCAGGCAAAGGCCCAAAAAAGGAATGTTCCGCTCCCTGGCCAAGCGAATGACCTCGATCTTGCCCTCACTACCTCTGTGCCCGAATCCGCCCGGTACCACAACGCCATCCACCCTATCCATAAAGGAGGTATCATCGACATCGGTGGTCTCAATCCATTCCAGATTGATCTTGCATCCCAGATGGGCAGAGCAGTGGTTGAAGGATTCAACAATAGATGCATAGGAATCCTCTAATTGAGTGTACTTCCCGCACATGGCCACAGTGATCTCTTTCTCGGGATTCCGCATGTTCTCCACAAACTCCTTCCATTTCCGCAGCTTAGGAGGACTATAGATGTTGAGTTTTTTATGCAGAATCCCTGCGAGGCCTTCTTCTTCAAAAATAAGAGGGATTTCATAAATATCATCTACGTCGAGGCCTGTAATAACGGCTTCGGGATCTACATCACAGAAATTCGAAATCTTACTCTTTATAGCCGGGGTCAAGAGTTCCGAACACCGGCCGATGATGATATCCGGGAAAATACCCCTCTGCTTCAGGAGGTTGACGCTCTGCTGCGTGGGTTTTGATTTCTGCTCATTAACGCCATAAGGTATGGGGACATAGGTCAGATGTACATAAACGATGTTTTCTCTCCCCACGTCTTCCCTCATCTGCCTCATAGACTCGAGAAAGAGTTCATTCTCAATGTCCCCGACAGTACCGCCGATCTCTACGGTCACCAGATCGGCAGACTCCTCTTTGGCCACATTAAAGATATGATCCTTGATCATATCCGTCACGTGAGGAATATACTGGACTGTCTTTCCCAGATAATCTCCCCGTCTCTCCTTCTGCCTGACCATGTCAAAGACCTTACCCATGGTCAAGTTCCAGTTCATCTTGCAGTTGACATTCAGGTATCGCTCATAGTGTCCGAAGTCCATATCCACTTCAGCCCCGTCGTCCAGCACAAAGACCTCGCCGTGTTCAAAGGGATTCATGGTCCCGGGATCCACATTGAGATATCCGTCGCATTTGATAGGGATGATTTTGAGTTTTGATGAGAGAAGGCGTCCGATGGAGGCGACAGCTATCCCCTTTCCTAATCCTGACAAGACGCCGCCAGTGACAATGATGTATTTGGTGGGCATTTCTATCCATGCCTCCGCAGAGACGATTTACTTGAGAGCAACCTAACCAGATTCATATCTCCAGTCAAGGATTAAAAGGGGTCATCCCAGAAAAACTGAACTACTTCATAAAATCAAGGAGTTTTGGGATTGATGAAAAACCTACACTGAGGATTCCAGGATTCGAGGGTTCGAGGATTCCAGTGCGAAGGTGTAATGAAATTGATATTTAAGAGTAGACATCTATCAAGGACGTAGGTTAGTTTCTATTGTTGTTCTCACAAGGCTTTCATGCAGATATTTTGCGAAAGAATTTCTTTCATTCTTCTAACGGACTATGTCTTCCATCATCGCTATAGTAGGACGCCCCAATGTGGGTAAGTCCACCCTTTTTAATCGTCTCTCCCGATCAAGGGATGCCCTTGTAGACGATGAGCCCGGCGTTACAAGGGATCGCCTTTACGCCTACATTCATTGGGAAGATACACCATTAGCCCTCATCGACACCGGTGGATTTGACGACTCTGATCATGAGCCTCTCTTAAAGCAAGTGACGAAACAGGTGGAAACAGCCATAGAGGAGGCTGACCGGATTATCTTCATGGTGGACGGCCGTCAGGGATTGATGTCTGGGGACGAAACCGTTGCTAAGCTCCTTCGCCGCTCTGAAAAATCGGTCTTTATAGCGGCTAATAAGATCGACGGTCCGGAACATGAGCATCTCATCCATGAATTCTACACCCTGGGTTGGAAAGAGGTCTTTCCTTTGTCCGCGGAGCATGGCTTTGGTCTGAAGTCTCTCATGGATGAGGTGATCTCTGATCTTCCAAAACAGGATACCGGTATGGAAGACGATAAGACTCGCATCAGGGTGGCTGTCCTGGGAAGGCCTAATGCGGGCAAATCATCTCTCATAAACCGAATCCTTGGTTTTGAACGACTGCTGGTCAGTGAAATTCCGGGGACTACAAGGGATTCTGTGGATACTCTCTTCAGTTGGCGAGGAAAGGAGTATATGTTGATTGACACGGCAGGCATCCGGAGGAAGGCTCGGGTCAAAGAAAAGATCGAAAAGTTTTCCATGATCAAGGCCTTGAGAAGCATTGAACGATGTCATGTGGCCGTGGTTCTTCTGGACGCGGATGCGGGGATCGCGGAACAGGATGCCCGAATCTGCGGTCATGCGTTCGAGCGGGGCCGTGCCATTGTCCTGGGGGTCAATAAATGGGATCTTGTAAAGAAAGATCCGGATAAGATTAAACACCTGAATAATGCTGTGGAGCGACAATTGAATTTCATTTCTTTTGCCCCAAGGATCAACCTTTCAGCCCTGACAGGTGAGAGGGTGAAAAAACTCTTTGAAGAGATCAACCTGGTCCACAGGGAGTTCGACAAAAAAATCAGTACGGCAGAGATTAACAAGGCCCTGGAAGAGATGACCCAAAAGAAGCCTCCGGCTGGAAGCGGATCAGGGCGTCTCAAGTTCTTCTATGCCACCCAGACCCGTGTCAGGCCCCCCACCTTTGTGGTATTTGCAAACAGACCCGACAAAATCCATTTTTCCTACAAGCGGTTCATGCTCAATCAATTGAGGGAACACTTTGAACTCAACCACATACCCATCAGATTGAAGTTCAGGAAAAAATGAGGGGATTTTGAGCTCATTGAGTCCGTTTGGCTGCTCCTCTCCCCTACTTGAAAATCCTAGTTTTTGAGGTATTCCTACATGAAAATCAAAATCCGAATCAGCACTCTATCCATTGAAGCGGAATTGAACGACTCCCCTACGGCCAGGAAAGTGGCGGAGGCCCTGCCCATCACGGCCTCTTTCAATACCTGGGGGGATGAGATCTATTTCACCATCCCGGTAGACGCCGAGTTGGACGATACGGCCCGGGAAGAGGTGGAGTTGGGAGACCTGGGCTACTGGCCCACAGGAAAGGCCTTCTGTATCTTCTTCGGGCAAACGCCCATGAGCGAACCCGGCAGGATAGTTCCGGCCAGCGCGGTAAACATCATCGGGAGGGTCATCGGGGATGCTAGGAGATTCAAAGAGGTCATGCACGAGAGCGAAGTAACTCTGACGGTCAAGTAAAAAGTCAAACTGCTGTTAGAGAGGCTCATGGCTCTGAGCAGAGCCGATGAGCTGTGTTACGCTTCGTCTTTCGTCATTACGACGTACTATTAGCACGCCTCATTTCTCAAGACTCGCAAGCCTTGCATTTTAAGTCTTCTACTTAACCGTCCCGTTGCTGATTTGTGACGAATCCAGTTATTCCGGTGTCCTACTTATTGCGCCCGGTGCCTAAAGAGCCAAGCGGCCGAAGGCAGGGTGAAGCAGGCCATGATGAGAAGCGGCCAGATCTGAGGCCAGATCATCCCTACATCGGCCCCCTGAAGAAAAATCTCTCTCAGAGCAACGATGATGTACCGGACAGGATTAGCGCAGTCGACCACCTGAAGCCAGTGGGGCATGTTTTCGATGGGGGTAGCCAGTCCCGAGAGAATGACCGAAGGCATCATGATGACAAAGGCGCCCAGAAGTCCCTGTTGCATGGTCATAGAAAGGGAGGAGACCAGCAGTCCTATACCCACCATGGTGATGATGAAGCACAGCAGGGCCAGCACCAGGGCGGACAAGGTTCCCCGGAAGGGAACGCCGAACCACCAGACGGCCCCGGCAGAGAAAATCAGGGCGTTCATAAACCCAAAGAGCATACCGGGAAGGCTTTTCCCGATGAGGATCTCACCGGGGGTGAAGGGAGCCACCAACAGCTGGTCGAAGGTGCCGAATTCCCGCTCCCGAGCCACCGACAAGCTGGTGAGGAGCATCACCACCACCATGGAAATCACCCCCCCCAGGGCCGAGACCATGAACCAACGGCTTTGAAGGTTGTCGTTGAACCAGGCCCGATCCACTATCTGAAGGCCGGCGCCGTTGCCATTCACCAAGCCCAGGGCCGCCAGGTCCCGATTGTATTGCTCCACAATGTTTCGTAAATAACCCAGGGCTACAAGGGCCACATTGGGATTCCGTCCGTCCGCGATCACCTGGATGGTGGCGGGGATACCGCTCTGAAGGTTACGGTCGAATTCCTGCCCGAAATGGACCACGATACGTGCCTTTTCCAGGCTGATCACCCCATCGATTTCCTTTTCAGAGAGAAGATTCCGGGTCAGTTCAAAGTTCCCGGAGCCTTCCACTCGGGCCAGGAGTTGGCGGGATAGGGTGCCTCGGGATTCGTCCAGGACTGCATAGCGTACATGATTGAGATCGTAGGTGGCCGCGTAGCCGAATACGAAAAACTGGATCAGTGGCGGACCCACCACGATTATGCGACTCTTAGGGTCTTTCAGGATCAAAGCAAACTCCTTGACCATGAGTGCCAGAATGCGGCGAAGCGGTTTCATGAGGCCTCCAGACGTTTGTTCAATTTGCGGAACGCCAGGCTGATGAATACAAATGCCATGAGGGCTAACACCAGGGCGTTGGGGAACAACACCGGCCAGATGTCTCCAGCCATGAAAAGAGTGTGGCCGATGTCTACAAAATACCTGGCCGGAACGATGTAGCTGATCACCTGAATGGGCAGGGGTGTACTCTCCAGATCAAACAGAAGTCCGGAAAGAAAGAGTGCCGGCAGAAAGCCCGCCACCACGGAGAACTGGGCCGCCACGAACTGGTTACGAATGGTCGCCGACAGAAACAGACCAAAGCCCAGGCATGCCAGCATGAAGAGGGAGCTTAAAAATAAAAGTACGAAAATGGATCCCCGGAAAGGCACCTCAAACACAGAGACCGCCGCCCCCACCGAGAGAGCCATGCCGATCATGCCGAGTAGGTAATAGGGGAGTACCTTGCCCAGTAGAAGATCGATCCGGCGCAGAGGGGTGACAAGCAGGGCTTCCATAGTGCCCCGCTCCCACTCCCGGGCCACCACCAGCGCGGTGAGAAGAATACCGATGAGGGTCATAATCAGGGTGATGAGCCCCGGTACTATGAAATTTCGGCTCTCGGCCGACTCGTTAAACCAGATTCGACCGGCAATGCTGACGGGAGGGACGGTCGCTACTTCCCCACGAGCCCGGCGCAGCATTGTCCATTTTTCAACTACACCCCCCACATAGCCCTGGATCAGCCGGGCTCGGTTGGCGTCGACGCCGTTTAGCACCACCTGAACCGGCGCCATTCCACTGCCGCCTAAAATACGCGAGGAAAAATCGTTCTGGATTTGAACAATCCCGTCGATCCGCCTTTCATCGAGCATCTTCATGGCCTCGGGCATGGATGCCGGCCGCACGACCTTAAAGTTGGGGGAGAGATCGAATCTTGCTGCAAGGTCCCGTGCCGCGGAACCGGCATCGCCGTTTACGATACCGATAGGTACGTTTTCAGCATCCAGGGTTACCCCATATCCGAAGATAAAAAGAAGAGCGATGGGAAGCACAATCGCCAGGGCGATACTGCTGGGATCCCGCAAAATTTGAAGCATTTCTTTCCGCAGAATCCCTTGCATGCGCATCAGAAAAAGCCTTGTTCGTATCATTTTGGCTTCTTGTAAATGATCACTGGTCACTTGTCACCGCCGTCCTTTCCGCTAGAGCGACAAACGCATCCTCGATGGTTGGATCCTGGTTTTCTTGCGTACGCGCTAACGCTCGAATCTCTGCCGGCTTTCCCATGGCTAGGGTATCACCTTGGCTCATGATAAGCATCCGGTCACAGTATTCGGCCTCTTCCATGAAGTGAGTGGTCACTATGACTGTGACTCCCTGCTGGGCAAACCCGTTGATTCGAAGCCAGAATTCGCGTCTGGCAAAGGGGTCGACTCCACTCGTCGGCTCATCCAGGAAGAGAATTTGCGGCTCGTGCAGCAGGGCGACGGCCATGGCGAGCCGCTGCTTGTAGCCTCCGGGAAGCGCTCCGGCAGCCTGGTCCTGCCAGGTACCCAAGCCGAACTCCTCAAAGGCCCAGTCCTCGCGCTGCTTCAGACGGGTGCCGCCTAAGCCATAGGCCTTTCCGAAGAATCTCAAATTCTCCAGGACCGTAAGCTGACCGTACAGTGAAAACTGCTGGGCCATATATCCGAGGCGGGAGCGGGCCTTCGCACGAGACCTCCGCAGGTTACGGCCAGCCACGCGGATCTCTCCGGAACTCGCAGGTAAAAGTCCGCAGAGCATGCGAAAAACGGTGCTTTTCCCAGCGCCGTTGGGTCCCAGCAGTCCGAAAATCTCTCCACGTCGCACTTCAAACGTAAGGTTTTTCACCGCTTCAAAATCACCGAAGAACTTTTGAAGGGCCCTGGTCTCCACCACCTCCTCCCCATATTGATTGGGCTTTTCAGTGGAGGTTTCGGGGTTACTGATTTGAAACTGATGCTCCTTTCTGGGGACCAGGGCCATGAAGGCGTCTTCAAAGCTCGGGGAAGCGGATTCAATGCTTCCGGCGATCCCGGCGGGCAGTCTCTTGGACGCGATCTCGGCTCCATCGCCGTCTGCAACCACCCGCACCCGACCGGAGTGGATGGTAGCATCCATAACGCCTGGTTTCCCCGCAAGGAGGGTGTATATCTGCCGGGATTTTGTGGTTGGTGCGGGCGTCACCAACGCGACGTTTCGTCCCATCTTTTTCTTGAATCCCTCGGGTGTTCCTTCCGCCAGAATCGTTCCTTCATGCAACACCACCACATAGCCGCACCGCTCTGCTTCATCCAGATAGGCGGTAGAGATTAGGACTCCGATGCCGTCCGTAAATACCAGTTCGTAAACAATTTTCCAAAGTTCCCGTCGGGAGACGGGATCCACTCCCACGGTGGGTTCGTCGAGAAGAAGCATGCGTGGGGATTTGATGAGCGCGCAGACAAGACCCAGCTTCTGTTTCATGCCGCCGGAAAGGGCCCCTGCCCTTCGCCGGGTATAGGGTGTAAGGCCGGTCATCTCCAGCAGCCGCTGGTATCGTTCCGGTCGCTGGGAGGTAGGAACTCCCTGAAGATCTGCGTAGAGATCCATGTTTTCGGAAACGGATAATTCCTGATACAAGCCGAACTTCTGGGGCATATACCCCACTCGGCTTTGAATCTCAATACTGTTGGTAACTGAATCGAGGCCCAGCACGGTCACAGTGCCGCTGGTGGGCACCAGAAGACCTGCGGCGATGCGAATCAGAGTGGTTTTTCCGGCTCCATCGGCGCCGACAAGTCCGGTGACCCGGCCGGCTAAGGCATCCAGAGACACTCTCCGAAGGGCTGGGGTGGGTGGTTTGTTTTTCGCGGTGAAATCCTTCTCAAGGTTTCGAACCGACAGCACCACATCTTCCCGGGGTGATGATTCTATGTGAGGTTGGGACATCATCGCGAATACTGAAAGAGGTTGTGTCACAATTCGTCATTCCGGCCAAGCCCCGTGTAGCGAGGTGCGAGCCGGAATCCAGAACTCTTTGAGATGATTCCCTTTTCCTGGATTCCGGATCTCACTTCGCTCCGTTCGTCCGGAATGACCTTCTCAGCAAATTGTAACACAGTCTCAAAGGGTCAGGTCTCTTAAATAAAATGAACCTCCTCACTCATCAACTATTACCGTCACCGGCATGCCGAGGCGAAGAAGGTCGTCGGGATCTTTGACGAAGACCCGCACTTCATATACCAGTTTGGTCCGCAGTTCTTCGGTCTGAACAACCTTGGGTGTGAACTCAGCGGTAGGAGAGATAAAGCCGATCCATCCTTCAATGGGCTTCCCGGGAAAAGAGTCGCTGTATACCTTTGAAGACTTGCCGGATGAAATCCGACCCAGATCCGGCTCCGAAACGTATACCCGGGCCCACTTCGGGTCTATAAGCGCGAGGGTGATTACCGGTTTTGTCGGCCCCGCCATTTCCCCCACTTCCAGAATCCTGCTCTGGACGATTCCGCTCGCAGGAGCCTTCAGGGTCATGTCCGAGAGCCGAACGTTTAGAAGAGAAAGGCCTGCCTCCAAGGCGTCCAGGCTTTTTTCCGCAGCAGCGATGTCCTCCTTCCGGGGACCTTCCAAGGCGAGGGCCAGGGCATTTTCAGCGACTTTAAGTCTCGCCCGGGTCACCTCGAGCCGGGACTTCGCATCATCCAGGGCCTGATCGCTGGCAGCGCCGGTCTCTGAAGTCTCTTCGATCCGCTTGTAAGTCACATCAGCGTTTTGAACATCGGCCTTTGCTGCAGCCACCTGGGCCCGGGCCTGTTCGATCTCCTGGGCCCGGCTTCCAGCCTTGAGTCGCTTTACCACTTCCTCCTGAGCCGCGATTTGGGCATTGACTTCCCGAATCTGTGCCTCCAATCGCTCGGTCCTAAGGCGCGCCAGAACCTGACCCACCTCTACCCTGTCACCTTCTTCCACCAGCACTTGATTGATGCGCTCCTGCTCGGGAAAAGCAAGGCTGGCGTCTCGGATATCGATGGCCCCATAGAGTTTCAGGATTCCATTGGCATTGTTACTCTCCCGGGTTTTCTGCCAGCGGATACCGAAAACCACTGCCACGACAACGACTGCGAGCACGATGAGCCTGATAATTCGTTTTTTCATGTTATCACCCTAAGTCACAACACTTTAACCTTTCCTTTACCCTCCAGAGACCATTGGAACCAAGAGAATCTCCGCTTGATCCGGGATTTGATGCGTATCGAAGTTGGGCTGGGATACAACCGTGTCATTGACCCTCACCACGGCATAGGGGTGAGAGTCTCTAATTTGTTTGAGAAGATCAGCAACAGTCATGCCCTCATGCCACGGCATTTCCTTCCCGTCCAAATAGATCATGCATCCACCCCATTGGCTTTGAGCACCTCCAGAACTTCAGGGAAATCAATGCCCAGGCGTTTCGCGGTGTTAACGGTCGGAATGCCCTGCGAGGTCCATCCCCTTCGCTCATACACCGCGTCTTTCAATGACTCATACTGCTCTTCCCGAAGACGCCTTAGAATGGCCACCTTTTCTGTTGTTGACTTTCCCTCGATATCTATAGCGTGTTTTTCCTTCAACTGGCTATCATAGCGTTCCTGTCGGGACTCATATTCCTCTTCAGTCACCGGCCCCACGGCGCGATAAGGGATGGAGTCATGTTCTCTTTTCCCGAAACCCATTCTAAGACTGAAGATCCGTTGAAAATTATAAACCGCCTCACTCATGACAATGAGATCATCCGGTTCCGCTTTCCGACCGGTCACCGTGGTGAAGTATTGGGCATACCATTCCACATGCTTCATGACCTTCGCGGGCTCCGGGGTCCCCTTGTTATCTTCCGGGACAATATCGTTCCAGGGGAGTTTGCACAGACCACATAGCCCGAACCATGTCCGGAACATAGGGAACCAATGCAGGGCTTCGGCTTTCTGCTCGAATGAGGGCATGAAATTATGGACCATATCGAGAAAAATCAACCAGGCCTCATCATGCTGCGGGCCTTTTACAGCCATGCCGTATCCCCCTTGCTGGGCAAGAGATTCCTTGGTCATGTATTCGGAGAACTCCAATCCTTTGGATTCCATTCCGATGTCCTGCATTACGGAAGGATCTGCTCCATATTCCTCGGCGAAAACCTTTTTCATAACCCGAATGCCCTGCCCCACGGTCTTTCCGAAACCCTCTCCTGCGGCCATTTGATGAATAAGTTCTAGAGACGAGACCCTATTTCCAAAAGAAAGATCCAATCCACCCGTATGGGTCGTATTAATGAACCCCATTTCAAAGCATTCCATGACAAAGGCGATACTGGTTCCCACGGATATGGTATCCATTCCATAAGCGTCACAGTAAAAGTTCATCTCGGCAATGGCATAGGGATCAAAGATTCCGAGGTTTGAGCCACACCCGGCAATGGTCTCATATTCGGGTCCGTCCACATAGACTCTTTTACCTTTGTAGGGACCGCTCATGGGGATGAAATCCTCGATTCCATGGGAGCAGGCCACTGTACAACCCATCCAGCATCCGTCAAAGCCGGGATCAAACATTTTTCCATATACTTCTTTCCCAATAAGAGCGGCTGCGTCGTGTTGGCCGAACTTGAAGTTATGGGTCGGCAACAGATCAAAATCGTTCATAATAGGGACCAAATGAGTTGTCCCGATTCGTGCCATGTCATTCTGTTTGGGATCCAGGGACACGATTTCATTTGAATGGAGTTTAGCCACCTTTTTAAGGGCCTCCTTGTCCGCAGGACGGTTGGTATCCATGGTGACCGAACCCCACCGGGCCACAACGGCCTTGATCTTTTTATCGGCAAATACCGTCCCCAGTCCGCCGCGTCCAGCCTGCTTGAATCTGGCACGTTTTCGTTTGGGATCATACCAGGTAAAATTCAGACACCCGAACAAGGTGTTCTTTGCGCCTTGACCGGAACTGACCACTGAGATGTTCCGGGGAGATCCGTCTGCAAAATGTTCGGTTAGAATCGTCGAGACTGCGTAGGCGTCTTCAGGCAGCCCTTCGGCCTCGTACACGGCAATCTTCTGATCCTTTCCATCCACCAGGATGACCACGTCTTTAAGGGCCTTTCCTTGAATCGCAAGGGCGTCAAATCCCGAGAATTTGAGATAAGGGCCGAAATAACCGCCCACATTGGAATCCATCACCGACCCTGTCAACGGAGACAGGGAAGCCACAATGCTCTTTCCCGATCCCGGATAGGCGGGTGTCCCCCCCATAGGCCCGGAGGCAATACAAATGGCGTTTTCAGGGTCATTCCATCGCGTCTCGGGCGTCACAGCCTGCCAAAGCAGCCATAAATCGAATCCCTTTCCTCCGATGAAGATCTCCTTCATCTGATCCGTGACCGGTCTGATGACAATGTCAGGTTTGGAAACATCAATATGTAGGGTTTGATTGGCGTACCCTTTGTCGACTTCCGGGCGATCATATTCCATTGATGTAAGTTCTGATAGGTTATATTCCATCTTCGTGGTTCCTTCCTGTTTCCGCAGTTCATAAAGGATGTAACGCTATCAAGTTTCTAGAGAATCTGCAAGAAGATATCTCTGCCATTTCTTGAAATCAGCAGCAATTCTCATCTCTTGACACCTTATGCCTCCTTCCCTATACTCTGATCCCAACCGGGTTCATCCAAGAAAATAAGAACAGTCGCAGAGCAGATGGGTGCCAAGACGTCATTCCGGAAAACCCAAAGGGCTTATCCGTAGTTCGACATGCTCACCACCCTGAGCAATGTCGAAGGGGAATCTAGATTCCCGCTTTTCCACCCTCCATAGCTAAGCTATTGCGGCGGACGGGCGCGGGAATGACAAAAACGCCACAAGCGGTGGGGAATTGAAATCAGATTAATTAACTTGTGCCCGTCCAGAAATGAGATATTTTGTTCAAGATCAAGGAAGAGGAGGATTTTGACCGCAGGCATACAAAATAGTACTCCGAGGATCAAAATCCGAGTCTGACGCAGAGATTGGGCAAAATAGCCATTTCTGGGCGGGCACAAAATGGGAGTTTAACATGAAAGCACTCATTATCGGTAGCGGCGGGAGAGAGCATGCCCTGGCTTGGAAGTCCGCAAAATCGGATCTGGTTGAAAAAGTCTATGTGGCACCGGGCAACGCAGGCACGGCCTTGGAACCGGGCGTAGAGAACGTAGATATTGGCGTATCGGACATAGATGCCCTCGTAAACTTCGCGGAAAAAGAGAGGATTGAACTGACCATTGTCGGGCCGGAAGCGCCACTCACGGACGGGCTCGTAGATCGTTTTGCGGAAAAGGGATTACGATGCTTTGGTCCCACCAAAGGCGCCGCTCAATTGGAGGGTTCCAAGGCCTTCACCAAGGACTTCCTTGCCCGTTATCAGATTCCAACCGCGGCTTATGAAAATTTCACCGAGCTGGAGCCAGCGAAGGCCTATATTCAGAAACAAGGCGCTCCTATTGTGGTTAAAGCGGATGGGTTGGCAGCAGGCAAAGGTGTAATCCTTGCTCAAACCGAAGGAGAGGCCATTCAGGCTGTTCAAGGCATGCTGTCGGGAAAAGATTTTGGGGATGCCGGAAAGAAAGTGGTGATTGAAGAGTTTCTCACTGGTGAAGAGGCCAGCTTTATCGTCATGGTTGATGAGAAAAACATCCTTCCTCTCGCCACATCCCAGGATCACAAAACGATTAACAACGGCGACACCGGACTCAATACCGGCGGTATGGGGGCCTATTCTCCCGCACCGGTCGTCACACCTGAAATCTATTCACTGACCATGAAAGAAGTCATTGAACCCACCGTCAAGGGTATGGAGAAAGAGGGATTTCCTTATATGGGATTTCTCTATGCGGGCCTGATGATTGATAAAGACGGGACACCCAAAGTGTTGGAATACAACTGCCGTTTCGGCGACCCTGAGACGCAGCCCATCCTACTGCGTCTCAAATCCGATTTCATTCAACTCTGCCTTGCCGCTCTGGACCATCGTCTCGATGAAGTGACTGCTGAATGGGATAATCGTGCTTCTTTGGGCGTGGTCATGGCGGCAGGAGGGTACCCTGAATCCTACACCAAAGGGCATATCATCTCCTGGCTGCCTGTGAAAGAACAAGAGGGTCTAAAGGTCTTCCATGCAGGGACCAAGATAAAGGACGGCCAGGTGGTGACTAGCGGAGGTCGGGTCTTATGCGTCACTGCTTTGGGCGATTCGGTAGGCGACGCGCAGAAAAGGGCCTATGATCTGGTGGAAAAAATTCAATGGGATAATGTCTACTATCGCACGGACATCGGGTATCGTGCTGTGACAAGAGAAAAAAGCTAGTTTCCAGCCAGAAAGGGCCTTTTTTCACAATCTCTTCGTCAAACTGCGGTGGCTGGTTGTGCGACGTACTATTCGTACGTCTCCGCCCACCCCCTTGCTTTCCTAGATCTTGCGAAAAATTGCTCATTTCTGATCTGAAAACAACGTAAGTGTTGATTTTCTATTTCTGGATCGAAAAGAGCTAAGTGTTCAGGATTCACCCCGTTAGACACAGCATGTCGAACTGGGTAAAAAGGTTCAACGTTCAAAGGTTTAGGGTAAAATAAATGAGCCATAGGCCGTTGTAGAAATGAAGCAGCCGCTGCTGCCATCGCCTCCGCCACCAGGGATGGGCGTATCGCTGTCTGAATCGTCATCATCGCCGCTGTCATTAGAATATGCCCATAACTCCCGCCCGTATAAACCGTCATCAGCACTGAAAAAAAGAGTCTCGTTCACCGCTGTCAGGAAATCGGGAGACGAACCGTCTGATCCCGGGTAGATGTCCTTGACCAGCACCGTGCCCGCTTCCGTGCCGTCACTCTTCCACAACTCCCGCCCATTCACGTCATCGTCGACCGTGAAGAACAGCGTCCCGTTCATATTGGTCAGGTTATCGAGGTGATCAATGATGCTGCCTTTTATGAATCGTTTGATCACCACAGTGCCCGTTTCCGTGCCGTCACTTCTCCACAACTCATCATACCCGTTCACGCCGCTGCGGGTCTCGAAGAACAGCGTCCCGTTCACCACTGTCAGGGAGAGGGGACCCGAACCGCCTGATCCCGTGTTGATGTTCTTCACCAGTATCGTGCCCGCTTCCGTGCCGTCACTTCTCCACAACCCATACCCGTTCACGCCGTCGGCGGCCGTGAAGAACAGCGTCCCGTTCATCACCGTCAAGAAGCTGGGCCACGAATCGCCTGATCCCGGGTTGATGTCCTTAACCAGCACCGTGCCCTCTTCCGTGCCGTCACTCCTCCACAACTCATACCCGTTCATACCGTCGTAGGCCCTGAAGAACAACGATCCGTTCACAGTTGTTAAGGAGTCGGGATTCGAACCGTCTGATCCCGGGTTGATGTCCTTCACCAGCACCGTGCCCGTTTCTGTGCCGTCACTCTTCCATAACTCATACCCGTTCACGAGGTCGTTGGTACCGAAGAACAGCGTCCCGTTTAACACCGTCAGGGAGCCGAGATACGAATAGTCCGAATAGTCTGATCCCGGAAGGATGTCCTTGACCAGTACCGTACCCTCTTCCGTGCCGTCACTCTTCCACAACACATCTTTGTTCACGTCGTCGTCGGCCTCGAAGAAAAGCAACCCGATCATGGCTGTCAAGGAGCTGGGATACGAACCGCCTGACCCCGGGTTGATGTCCTTCACCAGCACCGTGCCTGTTTCCGTGCCGTCACTCTTCCATAACTCATACCCGTTCACGAGGTTGTCGGCTCCGAAAAACAGAGTCCCGTTTACATTTGTTAGGCTATAACTCAGGCTATTAAATGGATAATCGTCACCGGGATACTCGAATCGCTTGATCAGTATGGTGCCCTCTTCCGTACCGTCACTCTTCCACAACGCCGATACATTCACACCGTCGTTTGCCGTGAAAAACAGAGTCCCGTTCACAGCTGTCGGGGCGCGGGGATCCGAATCGCCTGATCCCGGATTGATGTCCTTTACAAGGTATGGGTCGCCGTCAGCGACTGCGGGATTCGCAGAAAGGACTATTATGAAGGCAGTAATAATGATCCTCGCCGACCACTTGAGACCACCCCAACAACCCTTTGAGCACAGTGAATTTATAATGTGACGAACAAAAGACTTAACAGGTATACATGGATTGTCAGCCATGAGACGATCTCCCTCTGTATCTGGTTCACTCCCCCAATAAACACAAATTCATCACGCAAAACCCATCGATTTTACTTGTCTATTCACAATAAATCATCTTATGAATCAAGGATAAATGGGAAAAGCAATTTTCAGACATCCCCAGCCAGTGCCTCTTTGAGTCTCTCACACAGATACGTATACCTCCGCATAATTCTGTCATTCTTGATTCCCATGGCGAGCGCTTTTTTGCTCCCCACCATAATCACCAATCTCTTTCCCCGTGTCACGGCCGTATAGATCAGATTCCTTTGAAGGAGGATGTAGTGTTGGGACAAGATGGGAATCACCACGGCCGGATACTCGCTGCCCTGGGATTTATGGACGGAAATGGCATAAGCAAGGGCGATTTCATCAAGCTCAAAAAAGTCATAAGGGATCGGGGTCTCTTCAAAGGTAATCGTCACTTCCCGGTTTTCCGGATCAATGGAAGTGATCCTTCCAATATCTCCGTTAAATACCTCTTTTTCATAGTTATTTCTTATCTGCATCACCTTGTCATACAGCCGAAAATTCCTGTCACCTCTAACCATTTCGACCTTGGACGGGTTCAACGCATCCTGAAGGGATTTATTCAGGTTTTCCGTTCCAACGACCCCCTTATGCATGGGAGAGAGGACCTGAATTCCGTCAATAGGATCCAGGCTGAACCGCCGGGGAATACGCTCACACACCAGTTCCATGATGGTCTTGAGGGTCTGCTCTGGATCATCTTGTTCAATAAAATAGAAGTCCTCGAGACTCTCCTTGCCGAATTTGAGCTCCGGGACCTGGCCGTTGTGAATCTTGTGGGAGTTGACAATGATCTGGCTTTCCTCTGCTTGTCGAAAGATCTCCTTTAACTCCACAACGGAAACTCCTTGAGATCTGATGATGTCTTTAAGAACGCTGCCCGCGCCCACGGAAGGCAGTTGATACACGTCTCCCACCAAGATCACGGTAGCCTCCGGTGGCACCGCCTTGAGCAAGTGATACATGAGAATCGTGTCCACCATAGAGACCTCATCCAGGATGAGGACGTCCACCTCCAGAGGTCGAGCCTGGTTTTTCTGAAATCCCCCTTTTTGAAAACTGTAGCCCAGCAATCTGTGGATGGTCTTTGCCGGATAACCCGTTGCCTCGCTCATCCGTTTGGATGCCCGTCCTGTTGGAGCCGCCAGGAGTATCCTTGCGCCCATAGCCCTGTAGATTTTGATAACCGCGTTGATGATGGTCGTCTTTCCGGTGCCTGGCCCTCCGGTAATCACCATGACCTTATCGGATATCGCTCTTCTCACTGCCTCAATCTGTTTTGGAGCCAATTCGAGCCTGATTTGTCCTTGAACCCACTCAATAGCCTTATCCGCATCGATTTTGCGGATGGCTTTGAGCGAAGAGTGCAAACCGGATAGAAGGTAGGCAATTCCCGTTTCAGCCCTATGGAACTGAGGTAAATAGACCGATTTTTGATTCGCCAGAAATTCCTCAAAATCCGAATTGATATCTTCGGTCAATACCTTCTTCTCAAAGGCGATTCGGCCAAAGGCCTCGACGACAATTTCCCGATCCACCTCCAGGACTTCTCTGCACTTCTCTATAAGGAGTTCATAGGGATAATAGACATGCCCTTCTTCTGAAATCTGTCCCAGAAGATATAGAATTCCGGCCTCGGCTCGGACAGGAGCCGTCTTCTTAAAACCGAGCTTTTCAGCGATTCGGTCGGCCATCTGAAACCCAATGCCATAGACATCTGTCGCAAGAGTATAAGGATTTTCATTCAATACGGAAATGGAGTTGTGTCCATATCTCTTGAAAATCTTTGTGGCATATCCGGAGCTTACACCGTGGCCTTGGAGAAAAATCATCACCTCTCGAATATCCGCTTGTTCATCCCAGGCCCTTTTGATCATCTGGACTCGTTTCCGACCAATCCCCTCTACTTTCTCGAGTTCTTCCGTACGATGGTCAATCACCTCCAGGGTTTCTTCTCCGAACCTTTCCACAATTCGGGAGGCCATAACCGGTCCGATGCCTGCAATAAGCCCTGAACCCAGATACTTCTTAATCCCCTCCACAGAGGAAGGGATCTTCATCCGATGGGCTACAACCTTGAATTGCCTTCCAAATTTGGGGTGTTCCAACCAGGCGCCCTTCATCATCAATATCGCCCCGGGCGTCGGCGCCACAAGGTTCCCTACTGCGGTAATCGGGTCCAAATACCCGGAGACCTTGACCTTTGCCACTGTGTATCCAGTCTCCTCATTGGTGTAGGTCAGTCTCTCAATCTGGCCTTCCAGCTCAATGAGAGCGTCTTTGTTCGGCTTGGTTTTGATGTTATCAAATAGCGTGTTCATTATTTTGGGTCGGGAAGTAATCAAGCGCCTCGTATCATAACTCTTAAGACTAGTATTCAAATTCTCTTCCGGTTAATGAGTACCGCAAGTATAAAATCCCTTTAGATCTGTCAAGGGTCATGGTGTCTTTTCGGAGTGACTGTCGGGAGGCCTTCGTTATTTCAGGATGTTAGAGAATGGGGGACCCCCTGGCACCGAGCGAAAGCGAGGGGAACAGCGGAGGGGGGAGGGTTCACCCGACTCTAACATCCTGAAATGACCAGGTCGTGAGACTCGGAATCGGAGAAAAGATATCATGACCCATATGCCTTCAGCCTGCCCTGAGTAAAGTCGAAGGGTCTTTAGCCTTCAGTCTTCAGCCTTAGCAATCCTTCCGCGTTCGTTCCCGTGATTTCCTCGATATGCTGTGCAGAAAGCCCAGCGGAATGTATCTCCTCGAAATATCGTTTCGACTTCAAAAGAGGATAATCCGAGCCAAAAAGGATTTTGTCGTACCCGACAATTTCCCCGGCCACTCTGTATATGTCTGGTCTATAGAGAAAAGGGGATGCGGCCGTGTCAAACCAGACAAAAGTCAAGACCTCTCGTACCTCCTTTTTCATAATCCCGTAAAAAAAGAGACCTCCCCCCCAATGGGCCAGGACGATACGGTTAGATGGGTACTCCTTCAGAAAGCTGTAGAGATCGGTGAGTGATATCCGCGTCTTTCCCGAATACTGATGCCCCACAGGTTCATTAACATGGAGTAAAAGAGGCACATCATACTTCAGACATATCTCCATGATATCCCGGAAAAAGCCTGTATCCCCAAAAGGATTATTCGAGTGGTAAAGGGCCAGTTCGCCCACTCCTGACAGCCCCAATCCCAGACACCTCTCTGCTTCCTTGGAACCTCCGGGAGATAGCGGTGAAAAACAGCCAAATCCAACGAACCTGTCAGGATACCGTTCAACGGATTCTATGATATAGTCATTGTGTCTGCGGAAATGATCCTCTTTTTCCCAAGGGAATCCAAAGATGACGGACTTATGAATCCCATCCTTATCCATGTCTTTCAGGAGGTCTTCTCTTCCCAAAAGTTTTGACTCAGGGGATTTATAAAGGCTCTCAAAGGCTGACTCTTCCGGGAAGAAGAGACTTTTCTCATTCCTGAAAAAGGATGGAAATATATGGGTGTGGAAATCAATGATCATTAAATCAACTTTTTCAGTGATCTTTCTGCCGCTCCGGGGACATAGCCCGTGATACTTTCCACGACCCTGCCCTTCCCGTCAATGATAAACAGGGTCGGTATGGGCATTTGCCTATTGCCGAAATAGGCCATTGTCACATTACGATCGGCTAGCAGTATGCTGTAATTGATTTTGTATTGCTCCTTGAATGCTAAAAGGGTCTTCACACCGACCCTATTTAGATCATCTACTGTGATTCCGAGAACGACCAGGCCCTGATCCCTGTATCTCTCCTGAAGATCTACCAATTCAGGGATTGACCGACGACAAGGGCCGCACCAGGTGGCCCAGAAGTCCACAAAAACGGTTTTCCCTCTAAACTGCTTTAGGGAAACTCCATTCCCAGAAAGATCCTGAAGGGTGAAATCCGGTGCCTCTGGTCCTCCTTTGTTTTCCTTATTTTGAAGTTCCTTGGCGGTGGGTTCAGGCGTAGATGATGTTTCGTTGTCTCCAGCATTGCAGCCATAGAAGAAAAAACAGATAATCATTAAAAGAAAGATAAAGGTTTTATAGTGTGTTCTGATGCTCATAGATTCCCCATATTCATTAGTGATAAGCCTACTTGTATATACAACAGGCCTTGCTCTCTGAGTAAAAACTATTTTCTTATCAAATACAGTTTCATATAATATAGCAAAAAAATTGGGGGTTCACAATGAAGACAGCATTTTTTGGCCTTATCAGTATGGTCATCCTTCTTCTCATTTCATCAGGGGCCACTCAATGCGAGGGAAAGCGCCAAGATGAAAAAGATATCCGAAAATCTGTCCTAGCGGGCTCATGGTATCCTGGGAACAGGCAGATCCTGACCAAAGCAATTGAAGAGTATCTGGCCAAGGCCGATGTGAACCCCCTGAAAGGCGACTTGAAAGCCATCATCGTTCCCCATGCTGGACACATATATTCTGGACCGGTTGCCGCATACGCCTATAAACTCCTTCGAGGAAAGGAGATTAGGAGGGTCATCATGATCGGTCCCAGCCACCGTGTTGCGTTTCGCGGTGTGTCCGTGAACTTGCAATCCGGCTATGAAACCCCCGTGGGCATCGTCCCGGTGGATCAGGAACTGGCCAAAAAAATCATCGACACCGACCCGCTAATTCGGCACATCCCCAAGGTTCATGCCTCTGAGCACGCTCTGGAGATTCAACTCCCCTTTCTCCAGAGTGTATTGAATGACTTTCAGATCGTCCCTATCATCATGGGAGAACAAGACTACAGGACTTGTTCTCGTCTGGCCGAAATCCTTCATGACGTAGTGGGAGACTTGGACAAGACACTGCTCCTCGCGAGCACGGATCTCTCCCATTATCACAGCGACAAACAGGCAAGGATCCTGGATTCGGAATTCATAGATCAGGTCCGGAAATTCAGCCCAAAAGGACTATTTGAAGCCCTCTTATCAGGGCGGTGTGAAGCATGCGGCGGAGGTCCTGCCATAACCGTCATGTTAGCAGCGCAGGCATGGGGTGCTAACCGTTCACAGATCCTCCACTATGCCAACTCCGGCGATGTCACCGGTGATGGAAGTGAAGTGGTGGGATACGTGGCTGCGGCATTGTTTGAGTCTAAAGAACTAGAGTAAAGATTCTCCCGCAGAATGGAAAATCTCATAAAGTCTCCTCTAAGCAGGCTCAAGGAGCAGAGGCTTTTCCGTCGTGACTGGTGGGAGGACGCTGTCTTTTCGTGACTTATCTGTGGGGGAAGCCCTGGCTTCCCGCCTCGAAGAGGCGGGAAGAACAGTGGAGGGGGCAAGTTTCCCTCGCAGATAAGTCACTGAAAAGACCAGTCCGGGAGCCTCGGAACGGAAGAAAAGCCTCTGTTCCTTGAGCCTTGAGGCTTATACCTTCAGCCTTACCCTAGAGCATTCCGAGGATCAAAATTCGAGTCTGACGCCGAGATTGGGCAAAAGGGAACGTTTTTCAGCGGTTTTAAAGCATTTGGTAGGGATCGACATCCACAATCAGCCCTACCCCACTCCCCCTCAGCATCCTTCTCGTCACCGCCTCGATCTCCTTTAAAAAATAGTGGAGCAGCCCCGTCCTTTTACATTTGATGAGGATCTGCCAACGATACTTGCCCCTTAACTTGGCCAGAGGGGCCTCGGCAGGACCCAACACCTGAATATCTTTTCCTCTCTTCGGCCATTGCTCCAGCACACCTCTGATCCCTTTCCCCAGACGTTGCGCCATATCGACCGTGGATTGTGAACTGTTCCCCTGGAGTCTCAAGCAGGCCAGATAGGAAAACGGTGGATAATCCAATTCCTCTCGCAGTTCCGTCTCTTTCTGAAAAAACATCAAGTAGTCATGGGCTTTGGAACTCGTGATAGCATAATGCTCGGGGTTGAACGTCTGGACAATAACCCTCCCCTTGTCTTCGCCACGGCCAGCCCTTCCTGTGACTTGTGACAAAATTTGAAAAGTTCTCTCACCGGCCCTGAAATCGGGAAAACCAAGAGAAAAATCTGCCGCGATCACCCCCACAAGAGTGACATCAGGGAAATCATATCCCTTGGTGATCATCTGAGTCCCCACCAGGACATCGGTCTCATGGTCGCTAAACTGTTTCAATATACGGAACGTCTGACCTTTCCGGCGTGTGCTATCACGATCCATCCTGGCGATATGTGCTTCAGGAAGGGCTTCTCTCACCTCTTGTTCCAGCTTTTCTGTGCCGAATCCATACGCCCTCATTTCCGCATGTCCGCACGAAGGACATGTCTTGTGTACCTCTGAATGAAAGCCGCAATAGTGGCAGGCAAGACGATTCGTGGTAAAGTGGTAAGTCAGGCCCAGATCGCAGTTCTTGCACTGGACTGCCTGGCCACATGAACGGCAGAGATAAACTCGGTTAAACCCTCGTCGGTTTAAAAATAGGAGAGTCTGTTTCCCTTTGGCTAGATTCCCCTTTAAGGCCTCCTTCAGGGTCGGACTAAGAATCCCATCCCCCGATTTCTCTTCAGATACGGCTTTCATATCCACAATCTCGACTTCAGGCAATGGTCTTTTCTCGATACGCTCCGGCATGGAGAGTATCTGGTACCTTCCCGTGGTACCATGATGGAAGGATTGAACCGATGGCGTCCCTGAACCCAGGATGACCATGGCCTTTTCCAGTTTCCCTCTGACCACAGCCGCATCTCTCGCCTGGTACCTGGGACCTCCTTCCTCCTGTTTGTAAGACACATCGTGCTCCTCATCCACAATGATAAGCCCCAGGTTCTGAAAGGGTGAAAACAGTGCGGAACGTGCCCCAATCACCAGATCCACATCTCCCCTGGCCATCCGAGTCCATTCATCATATCTCTCCCCGGCGCTTAGACCGCTGTGGTAGACGGCCACTCTGTCCCCGAGTCTAGATCTGAACATACCCTCCATGTACACAGCAAGGGCAATTTCGGGCACCATCATAATGGCCTGACGCCCCAGCCGCAGGGTTTGCTCCACAGCATTGTAATAGATTTCTGTCTTGCCGCTCCCCGTCACCCCATAGAGGAGGAATGTGGCAAAGGCCTTTCTTTTGAGACTCTTTCGAATCTCCACCAAGACCTCTTCCTGCTGGGCATAGAGTCTTGAAGGAATAGGAGAAGGGAATAGGATCTCTCCAGCCGGATTCCGGACTACGGGCGCGTCGTATTTTTCTAACACACCATTCTTGACCCATTTATTGATCAGATAGGGGCCGTTATCGAACCTGGATGAAATCGACTCCAACAGGATCCCGTCTGAATCGAATACCGTCTCCAGAAATTTCTGCTCGTCCCTGGCCTTGAAGGTTTCACCGGTCTGATTGAGGATAGCCGCCAGATCTGATCCTGCTTTAGGCCTGATGAATCTTCGTATAAGGGGGCCAATTGCTCTCTTCCTTTCCCTCTCTTCGATGATTAACCAGCCCTTTCTCTGAAGGGTATAGGCAAGATCCAGAGGAGACGAGAGTCTTTTGCCCGGATTCATTTTAATCCATTGCAAAAGCTCTCTTTCTTTTTCGTTTGCACGGGCAGGCCGCTTCGACAACCTCAGGGCAGGCAGATTATCGAGGACCTTCAAACCTTTGTCTGTCAGTCGTCCCGTCTTAACAGGTCGCACATTGAGGCCTCCGGGTAGGGCCGACTGGATAAGTCTCCCCAGGGGATAGAGGTAATAATCGCTCATCCACTGGAAGAAAGAAACAAGGTTTTCAGAAAACAGAGGTTCAGCATCCAGGACATCAAGGATGTCTTTGAGATCATCTCCCTGATTTCCGGTTCTCTTCTCCAGGATATAGCCGATTACCTCGCGATTGTGAAAAGGGACCCGCACCCTACGGCCAATCTCCGCCAGGTGAATCAAATGCTTAGGAATACCATAGGAGTAAGTCTCCTTTACAGGGAGAGTGACAGAGATATCTACATAGGGCTTTTCTTGGTCAGTCAATGGTGTGAACCGATGCTGAAAGGGGGTTCTGGATAGAATCACTTCGAAATTGTATGAAGTGCGCCTTCCCTGCCTTGGGAACGGCCTATCTAATTGGCTGGCTATCCATTTTCGTCTCTGAGTCTTTCCCTTTCTGGAAAATCTCATTCTGTTCAATAGGTTGATCTAGTCCGGAACTCATATCTGCTTCATCAAAGACTGCCGGATCAATGGGCACGTTTACCTGCAGGGTCTCGATCACGTAATTCTCTCTGAAGCCCCTGGGATCAAAGTAGGTGATCTCAAAAGGATACCATCCTTTGTCTATCTTCCTATAATCACTGAACAGAACTGTAATGGTTGCTTTGCTATCATGCGCAGGAAAGGAATAAGTGAGAACAAGAGGAATGAACCTTTCCTTTTCAATGACTATCTTTGGAGCATCCGGGTCTTTACTGCCGATCCGGTATGCGACGGTCTCCTCCACTCGTGTAAGGCCGACTGCATTGAGGTTGATCCCCATACGAGTCAATAGTCTCCTCACCCCTTCATCGCTGTCTGCCATGAGTAAACTTCGAAAAGAGGTGTCCGGCTCTATCAACCTTTCCTTAGGCGGGTTTAGGACCTGAGAGCGATAGAGGCGGGAAGATTTCATCCCGATCTTTTCCTGATAGGACTCCCATTCCTCATCGTTTCTCTCATCTTTTTGCCAAGTTGTCTGGATGATGACCAAAGTGCTGAATCCGGAGAAATTCTTGACCATGTACGAGATAATCTGACTGGCAGGTAAAATATAGCCTAGACATCTACCTGACGGTATGAAGAAAAAACATGTAAGGAGGCAAAAGCCTGTCACGTATTTGGGTAGTCTATTCGTCTTCCCCATCCTCATTCCTCTTCACCCATCTGGCTCATTATGTCATCTCGAACAACCTTCATTAGCCTGTCCACATCTTTCTTGGAATATTCTTTGATGGAAATGGGTTTACCAATATTCAAACCAAAGGTGCCCTTGTTGATCCTGAGTTTTCCTTTTGTCATAATATGCCGACTGTTGATGATGGCTACAGGGACGATATCGAATCCGGCTTTCAGGGCCAAACGGAAGCCCCCATTCTTAAACGGCTGAAGCCTGCCATCCTCACTCCGTGTCCCCTCTGGGAAAATAAGCATGGAAATACCTCTTTTCATCTTCTCCGCCGCCTCATCCATGCTCTTCACTGCTTTTCTAGGGTCTGTTCTGTCCAAAGCCACGTGTCCTAACGATTTTGCGGCAAGTCCGAAAAGCGGGATCCTGATGAGTTCCTGTTTTAAAACAAACCTAAAATTCACAGGAAGGTAAGCAAACAGGGCAAAAATATCAAAATAGCTCTGGTGGTTGGTGACATAGACGCGTGGAACTTCACTGTCCACGTTTTCCAATCCTTTCACATTCACTTTGACGCCACAGATCCAGAGTATGACTTTCGCCCACGGAACAGAACAATAGAAATGACCCAATTTCCCGCTCCGGTCAAAAAATGACATTAGGATTGCCAAGAGACTGAAGAGGATGGAGTGGGAATATAAGACGATATACAGGCAGATGGATCTAATCATGGGGCAAAGCCTCGAATTCTGATACATCCCCCCCTTTTTGGTGGGAAAAATCGGAATCCATAGCGATAATTATTGACATATCAATATCTTTATATTATTATTAATTATAATTAAATTATAAACAAGTATGGTTATTTAATGTCTAATATTGAGAAATGAGGAACCACTGATGTCATTTTATATTGTTTGCCAAAAGAAAAGAAGCAATCCTCGTATGGATGTCCGCATATGCCAGAAGAAATGTGACCTAAAACACGATTGTCCCGAATACATCTCACATGTCAGAGTCTTGACACAAAGTGAAAATATCCCTTCATATACGGAGTCACAGCCCTTAGCCGTGGTTTCGAATTGAAGTACGAATAGAGCAACCCTATTGCTTTCACTCTTTTGTCATATCTCCTTTTACACGGGCTTTTTCAGCCTCATTGAATCCTTCAGTGAATCTCTGATTGCTCTCTCTCAGTAGATTTTCGGCATTCAGTCCCCAATCTCTCGCCAGATTAGCCATACCGAATAGGAGATTACCGATCTCTCTGCCGATCTGCTTCTTGTCTTCACTGGAAATGGCCTGTCTCAGCTTCGCAAACCGCGCCTCAACCCCGCTCCACACGTTTGTGTCAACGAACCCGTCAATATCCGCGTCTAAGGCCCTCTCACTCAATCTATGGGCTTTCAGAAGAGCAGGCAGATCAACCGGTAACTCTTGAAGGAGCGAGGAAGAGGTCGCTGAGGAGCCTTTTTCTCTTTTCTTTATCTCCTGCCAATTCTCGGCTACTTCTTCGGCATTATTCACTTTTACTGTTCCGAAGACATGAGGGTGCCGTCCTTTCATCTTTTCTGTGATTCTCTCCACCACATCCACGAAATCAAACTCACCACGTTCCTCACCAAGGCTGGCCAGAAATAGGATCTGGAAAAGCAGGTCACCCAATTCTTGACACACATCATCAGGGCGTCCCTTTTCCACCGCGTCAACAACCTCGTAAGCTTCTTCAAGGACATACATCCTTATAGTGGAATCGGTTTGAAGGGCGTCCCATGGGCATCCATCCGGACCACGGAGCCTTGATAACAGATCGATCAAAGCGGATAAGGATCTGAAAAGAGCATCTTTATCCATCTTATTCGACTACATCCTCAATCTTCTCTGACAAGACCTCGGTTATTTCTTCGGCTTTTCCTGTAATCCTTTTTTTCCATTTCTCGTAATGCTCTGGAGAAATGAAGTGCAGTATGGATTGAGAGGAGGATATGACCCATTGACCCGTCCTTGACTCGGTGATGAAGGATGTTTGGGCCGGCAGTAAAAAAGTAAGAAGAATAACAGCCACATAAATAAACAGCCCCCCCTTTACTGCGGCAAAACCCGCGCCAAGCACATGGTCGGACCATCCGAAAACAGTCTTTCTAAACAGGAGTTTCAAAAGCCACCCTAAAAGACTACACACGAGAACGACCAAGGTAAGGATGGCCACAAAGCTGAGTGGGGGGAGATGCGGGCCGGATGGAACATGATGTGCCTTCAAATATTCAGCCATCTGTGGATAAAACATGTAGGCCATCCAGATACCCATCACGATGCCGACAAAGGAAGCAATTTCTCGGATAAACCCGCGGAAGATCCCTTTCAGGATAAAGAAGACCATAATACCGATGGCGATGATATCAAGCAGACTCATACGGAATCTCTACCAAAGCCCATAGGGCTTCGTCAAGAGAATATCAAATTGAGCATTAATCATTTATTTTAAACATTTATCATTGGTCATTGGTATGGGTGTTGGATGGAGTGAGAAGTCGAAGAAGCCCTTGTTCAGGCAGTGATCTCCGGAAGTGACAGCGTGGCAAGGGATATGGTGCTGAGGATGATCTTTGGCGTCTGCCTGGGTGAAGGATGAATCCCTCTGTAATGGCTTTCAGAACTGAAAAGGAAACAAGAGATCTTAGCTCTACTTGACAAAATTGCATGAAATGTGGCAAAATCGGGGGTTATTAATACTTCTTGTTCATCCGCTCAGGCGGATTAATTTTTGGGACAGCGTTTTCCGATTCCATTATGTTAAGTGAAAGACAAAAAATCGACCTGATTGCCCAAATCACTCTGGACATCAACAAGGTAAAAGACATCGATATCCTCCTGGAGAGAATCCTCACTAATGTAAGAAAGTTCTCCAATGCAGACGCCGGTTCTATCTATCTCAAGGAGGGAGATGAACTGAAGTTCAGTTATACGCAGAATGAAACACTTCAAAAAAGGCTGGACCACGGTAAGAAACTCATTTTCAACACTTTCTCCATCCCCATTGACGACAACTCCATTGCCGGCTACGCAGCCAAAGAACGCAAAGTGCTCAATATCCCTGATGTCTACAATATGAACAATGGCCAATCCTACACCTGGGATTCTCACTTTGACATACTCTCAGATTACAGAACCCGTTCCATGCTCACCGTTCCCATGACCGATCAACGGGGAGACCTGCTGGGAGTCATGCAGGTCATCAATGCCCGAGACGATCAAGGGGAAGTCATTCCCTTTGCCAAATCCGACGAGCCTCTCATTCAGCATCTGGCTGTGACGGCCGCTCTCTCCGTAGATCGAGCCCAGATGACACGGGATATCATTCTGAGAATGATTAGCATGGCCGAATTGAGGGATCCCCAGGAAACCAGTAGTCACGTCAACCGTGTAGCTGCCTATTCTGTTGAGCTTTTTGAAGAATGGGCGAAAAGAAAGGGATGGGCATCTGAGCAAATTGAGAGACAAAAGGATTCACTGAGAATGGCTGCTATGCTCCATGATGTGGGCAAAATCGCGATTACCGACCTCATTCTACGAAAACCTTCTCCCCTGACAAAAGACGAATTCGAGATCATGAAGAGTCATACCTGCGTAGGAGCGTGTTTGTTCAAGAATGTACGTTCTGGCTTTGAAGAATTAGCAGCCGAAGTGGCCCTCAACCACCATGAGAAATGGGACGGGACAGGATATCCCGGCCACATTGACCCTGTCACAGGCAAACCCTTGCCCGGTTTCCAGGGAAACAATGGCCATCCCAGGCCCAAGAAAGGAAATGAGATTCCCATTTTTGGAAGAATCGTCGCCGTAGCTGATGTCTATGATGCCTTATGTTCTCCAAGATCCTACAAAGAGCCCTGGAATGAAAGTCGGATTCTCGAAGAAATGAACAGCCTATCCGGAACCCATTTTGACCCGGAAGTCGTTGATGCGTTTTTTTCTTGTCTGGATGGAATGCGGTTTGTGGCGAAACGGTATCCGTATGAAGATATATAGAGGGTAAGATTTTCATTCCTCCCCTTGATCTTCCTCTTCATCTCCCAGGATCGATTCATATCTGTCAGTCTGTTGCTTCTCAAGCTTTTCCATTTTTTTCTCTACTTTCTGGTACTGCTTGACTGCGCGATTTCCTGTGACTTCATCCACCACCTTTTCACCGCTATCGCAACCTGGGATCAGGCCTGCGCCAACAAGGGCAATCAACACCACCCCTAAGAGAACATGCCAATTCCAGTGTTTCATGGTCTGTCATCCTCCCTTCTTTTCCCTCTGTAAGTTACCGATTTCATCCACTAGCCTAACGATGATATCCACTAACTCCGATTTCAAAAAACCATCTCTCATCTCATACCAGTCTTCCCGTGTCAAAGAGGTCAGTTGATGAATCAGAAGTTGATTCATTTCAGGAGCCGAGACCCCGGCTTGACCTAATTGCTCAACGATCCCAAAGTATACATCGTTGAAGTCTAATGTCATTTGCCCGTCCCTTTTGAAACCAAAAGACGCCCTATTCCATCGATTCCGACAAACATGTCAGATCAAGTACCGACGTCTATCAGAGAGAGTTGTCGGTTTTTTCTTAGACAGCAACACCTTTTATTATACTACATGAGACCGGTTAATAGCAATGTATTTAACTGGAAAGCGTGACCCTCAATATAAACACAGAACACCATATTAATATACCAATTATGAGCCTCATATGATAGAGTGGATTGCACTCAGCAAGAAACCGGAACCGGTTTTTGGTTCAGTCCGGAAGATGAGGCATACCGAAAAAACCGCAGACATGAGTGAGTACTCTTTCCGCATAGCGGAAAGCCTCAAGCAGCCCCCTCGAAGGGGGCTCAAAGGATAGAGGCTTTTCTGTTGTGACTGGCGGGAGGACGCCTTCTTTTCGTGACTTATCTGTGGGGGAAGCCCTGGCTTCCCGTCTCAAAGAGACGGGAAGAACAGCGGAGGGGGCAAGTTTCCCTCGCAGATAAGTCATTGAAAAGACCAGACCGGGAGCCTCGGAACGGAAGAAAAGCCTCTGCCCTTTGAGCTTATCTCCTTGTACTAAGAAACCATTCGTTTCTCGCCGGAACGGTAGAACCTTTCCGGGTCCACCGCCAGAGGCGGTGGGTTTAGATCACAACTAAGACATTGGCGCCATGACCCTGGGCACTCTGGCAACCTTTTTTGTTCTGTCAATGACGATGACACGGGAGGGTATATGATATGAAGAAACATAGCGCCATATTATGCGAATTCTTACGTTACGCTTGCATTACATTCACAGTAACATTTGGATTGACAACTATGATTGGGACTGGAGGAGGTGGAAGTGGTAGTACACCTCAACCAGTCAGTCAGAATCTCATAACCCCTTCTACTGCGCCACGAGTTGCCTCTTCGATCGGGAATATGACTACGGGCGTCGAAGGAGCGCTTTTTACGATTACTCTGGATGTTGGAAGCGGTGCGTATTCTCCGAAGACTCTTTTGAAACACGTGGATGATTTCGTACAGAACAAAGGAGTCCCCCTATCTGAGTCCAGTCTACCAGTTCGGTTTTTGGGAGCAATATCTGACACAGAAGATTGTTCTAATGGAGGCTCGGTTACCACAACGATCTCCTGGGATGGGTCTATAGTGCCGACGGATTGCAGTGATGTCATTGACCCCACTTTAGATTTCCTATTTGAAGACTGTCAAGAGGACTCCGAGACCATGAACGGAGCTGTAGGGATCTCCTTTGAAGGTACGCTTTGTCAAGAAACCCCACCCGAATTCAGCATGTACTTCACTGATTTTTCCTATCAGAGTCAAGAGGGTGATTCTGATTTCGTAATGGATCTCACTATGGATTTCAGCGGCGTCCAATACGACGACTCTGACTATATGCTTGGGATGTACCTGGCAATGGATGGGATCATTTATGGGACCATTGAGGGTGATTCCGTTGATTTAATCTATGATGACTGGGCCATGACTTTCGATGAAATAAGCTACGACGTATCCAATGAGATCATCGGGCTATCTCTCAGTCTTGACGGCTCGTTTTCGGGATCCATTGAAGGGAGTTCATTTGACGAAGCCTATGAGAATATTGTCATAACTTTTCAAAATACAACGATAGATTCCGTCCCCGGGGTTTCACTCACCGTAGACGGTTCCTATAACGGCGGATGTCTGAACGGTTGGATAAACATTGAAACAGTGGATCCCATCTTCATACCTGATTCTGGTGATTTCCCAACCTCAGGTCAAGTGAGGATCTCTGGTAGCGGTGAGGCAACAATCTTATTTGAGAGTGACGGCAGTATCACTATTTCCATTGATGGAGAGGAATTGAGTTACTCAAACTATGACGATCTCCCGTTCTGCATTTAACGGCCAGAGAGGATCTTCAATTTCGATCGAGCCTAACAAATATGTTAAATCAGGTACTTATACCTACAAAAGACCGTCTTTAGACTCTCCTTTGACAGCAATGATTGGCATTGTTAATTCAAATATGGTATTCATTCGGAAGGAGTTCGCGAATGACCTTTAGAGATCTTTGAAGAGCGAAACAACCGCGCGAGATGAGTTCGATAGATGACAGGTTCACCCATTATTGCTGATTCGGTATAATACACTCATGAACACCTCCACATATCAACTGATGAAAATACACGTTCTATCTTTCTTCGACTTAACAAAAGACGCGATGCACATTTACATCGGCCTCTCCGCTCTCCTTCTCTGGGTGCTGTTCAGTAGGAAGTCTCTTGGTTTATGGAAGAACTTAATTCCAGTGCTTATCGTGGCCATACTCATGGAGGGATTTGACTTAAGGGATGATTTCAACTCGTTCGGCCATTTTCGATGGAGAGCAAGTCTTCATGATATTCTGAATACAATACTTTGGCCCGCTGTTATCGTTGTCCTTTTCAAGTTCCGTCTTATAAAGTGACATAGGCTAATGACAAGATGAACATCCATCTCCCCATACACATCACCGTGGAACATACCCGACACCAGGCTTTCCATCGACAGACTCAGAGGTGGTTTCTGTCGACTCTTCCAACAACTACTCGCAAGGAAACAGGGAGAATACGATGGTTGCGCTGAATATTGACCCACATCTACCCCTCATTCAAGATGCTGATCTCAGAGATAGACTTGTCCTGGTTCGAGTGGATCATAATGTGGTTAAAAAGGGTGAGATACGAGACCCCTACCGAATCGACTCTACCTTGGGCACCCTTTATAACATTGTGGAAAGGGGGGGGAGACCCGTTGTGATGACCCATGTGGGGCGCACGCGGGACAAAAAGACAGGACATATCAAGGTCGATGAGGACACATCTGTCGGACCGGTGGTTGAGTATCTGGAGAAAAAACTCCATACTGAGTTTGTAGTGCCCCACCTGCAGGTGGATCCTGATTGGGGCATCAAAGAAATTGATACCTCTATTAACCTGCATATCAGAGACCTGAGGGCACACAGGATTGGTGGCATCTATCTGCCGAATACTCGCTGGTTTCAGGGAGAGGAAGATACGGGAGACAAAAGGAGCCGATTTTCTCTTCAACTAGCCGGTCTGGCAGATGTCTTTGTGAACGATGCCTTTGGTTCTTGGCAACCCCATGTATCCACCGTAGACATAACCAACCATCTACCCAGTTTCGCCGGTTTTCTTCTCCAGAAAGAGCTTCAGAACCTCAAGAAAGTCTTGGAGCCGGAGCGGCCCTTTGTCGCCGTGGTGGCCGGTGCCAAATATGACACCAAGATCGGACCGCTCAACGAGATCTATAAAAAGGTGGATCATCTTATCTTAGGCGGCCTGATCTACAATACATTTCTATGCGCGAAGTATGATATTCGGATCAAAGGAGTCACGGAGTCAGACATTCACGCTGCCAAGGATCTGGTCAAACAGGACGAAGAGGCCAAGAAGATCATCGAGCTTCCGTTATTGGTGGAATCGGATATTATTGAAGCAAGGATAGAGGGGAAATACAGGACCATAGATATTGAGGATTTCAAACAGAAGAGAGAATATGGTTACATCCTGGACGTGGCCCCGGAATCCTTTGATCTCCCCGGCGTCGTTGATGTCATTGATTCGGCCAAGACGATATTTGTCAACGCCGTCATGGGTCTTACCCCCCACTTCTTTGAAGGCTCAGAAAAACTGGACCGGACAATCGACTCGAATCGCAACGCCCAGAAGTTCTATGGTGGAGGGGATACTCTCCAGGAATTCAAGAACCTGAGCCCCGGCCTCTATCTGGCGGCCATGGATAATGCTCGGTACTATTTCTTTACAGGTGGGGGTACGGTTTTAAAGGCCATCGAAGAGGGCACACCATACGGACTCGAACCTGTAAAGGCCCTCATGAGAAACGCGGAGGTAAGAGTCTCTGGCATAATACCATAACAGACAGTTCTCCCCTGCCTTGTTCATAGTCTCCCCCTCAACCTCTCTGTGCAATCTCTTCGAGGATTTGCCGGTACTGACGGTATTTTGAAAAGGAGATATCCACTCTTGGTCTGTCATCCAGACAGGGAAGATAGCGCCCCTTTTCGAGAAGGGGAAGAACGGTACTCTCAATCGAATTTCTGAGTATCTTTTCATCCCGCCTCAATGCCCTTGTATCGATTCCGCCGATCAAGGAGATGTGATCGCCGAAATAACGGCGAAGAGCCGTGTATTCCATACTGGCAACCTCTATATTACTGATCCATAGGGCGTTGATGCCGACATCGACCAAAGGGCCGAGAAGAGAAGTCACGTCTCCCCCGGTAGTGCAAAAGACGCGAAGGGGAACATCATATTTCTCCAATTCAGATATGGTTTTCTTGTACACAGGGACTGCATAGCGTTTAAACATGTCAGGAGAAATGACCGGGCCGTGGTTGGAGGCAATAGGCTCATAAAAGGATGCATAATCCACACGAACCTGTGAGAGCACCCGTTCGAGACAGATACAATAGAAATCAGACGTGCGGTCGAGAAGGTCTTCGACCAGCTTTGGTTCCAGAATCAAAGCGCTGCATGCGTCATTAAATGACTTCCAGTCTCCCACGCCAAGCTTTTGCAGAAGACCGCCACCTGAGGCCTCCACGTATAGAACTCGGCCCGCTTTTCTGAGGCGATCGGCCCGCTCGACAAAATCCTTTTCATACCGGGCAGGGTCATCGACATCATAGTGTCGATCAAAGGCCGATGGGTCATGAAGCAGGTCAGGCGCCATCCTGAAAAATGGGGAACTGCGCAACGTTAGGCCTACAGAATAATGAGTCTCAAGCCCAAAGGTTTCAACCACGGAGGTGTTCGGAGAAAGCCCTTCCTGAAGCCAACGATCCAGCGTTTCTTCGGCCGGTTCGAGATCATAATATGGAAAACGGTCAGCACCTTTACCCAGGAGGGTTTCCAAGAAACGTTCTTTCTCACTCATTTTTTCCATGATTATCTCCGTCACTCACACCTTGCCACACGGAAACGCGGAAATGATAAAACAGGTCAGGTCTCACTCTTCTGTGCCTGAAATACAACCTCAACTACATTGCGTACATATTGTTCATCAGATACTCCGTAAACGCCTTCATCTGGGAACACGACTTTCTGTTTCAAAAAAGAGGCTATTTCATGAAACAATCTGACTCGATCTTCCGGATCCAGTTCATCACGGCGCATTAAAGTCTCCAAAGCCAAAACCGCTTCAGCGGGGTTGATTTGCTGACGCAACCGGGCCTCAAGATGGGGATAGGCATGCAGGGAATTATACACTCTTTTATCCAGGATCTGATCCAAATTCGGTACAGCCACCTTATTTTCCTTTACCATGATGGTATTGGCCGCGTGGTCCCCGAGTCGTTGACCATATCGACTAAGGAGACAAACCACTCCCCCTATCATGTAGAATAGAGGCAGACTGTCAAGGGTCCGCAACAAATTGCGGATCACAATCTGGCTCAATTGAAGGTGCATACCCTGAATGTCCATGACACGGAGTCCGAATATCCGTTTTCCAATCGTCTGACCTTGCCACACCCGTTCCAACACCATGCTGTAGGCAATGGAAACAATAAAGAACATCACGATATTGACTGCCCCGTACAAATCCGGACTTAGAACCTGAATAACACTCAACAACCGTGAAAAGACGTTTGAAACCACGCCAATGCAACAGGCATCCAAAATCCACGCCAGAAACCGTGAAATGGGCCCTGCCAAGGGCAAGGCAAACATTACTCCCTCCGGAGTGCGGATCATCAGCTGTTGCCGGCGTTCAGTCTGCATCGTATGAAAGCCTTCCTTTGATGTTCTTCTTTCTGAATTGACTGTCAGGTTGGGTGGCGCCCCTGCCGGATACAATGAAAAAGGTAATAAGCAATATAAATTCGATGATCCCGAAAGCTGTTTTTACGGCATAAGGAATCACGGGTTCATGATATTGTGAGAAAAAAGCCTCCACCAGCCCGGCCCAGACCAACATGATGGCCACCCCCCCAATAAGAGTGACCACATCATGATTGACCCCTTGCAATCGGTCACGCAGTCTCACGGCGTTCCCCGTTCCGATGAGGGCTCCTGCCAGCACAAAACCGGCCTGGCCTGCCACGAGAATGGCAGGAATCTCTATCACTCCATGGGGTAAAAGCCACCCCATCAAGAACCCGGTTTGATCTGCCAGGACATAGTCCGCGGCCACAGCGCCCAGCATGACACCATTAGAGAACAGAACGATCAGAGTGCCGATCCCCCAAGTCATACCCAGAGCCAAAACAAAAATCGAGACCCGGGTGTTGTGGGTCATCAAATAGGCGGAAAACTGTCCTTTAATCCCATGAAGTTTTTCATTTCTTTCTGGTTGTTCCTCTTTAGCGACGCGCTCTACGGGATCCATTTGCAGATACTCAAAAGGCATCAGAACCCTTTTTGCATCTTCATCAACACCAATGGCCACTGCTCCGAAAAGGATTCCTACCATCATCGCCCCTAAGGACAAAGCAAAGGCTCGCGAATGTCGTCTGAAGACCTTTGGGAATGTGACAAAAAACCATTTCCGAGGACTAAAACGAGTTCTGCTTTGTTGCGCTCCGTGAATAGCAGCATAGGTACGGGCTACCAGGGTTTCGAGATAACTACGAATCTGTTGTTCAGCGGAGAAGGTATGAATTTTGGCTAGATCGGCAGACGTGCGCTGATAGAGGTAATGGAGGCGTTTGATCCGTTCAAAATCCAACCGGCGATAAGGATCGGCTTTAATGGAGGTCATCATGTCGCTCAACTCATTCCAAAAGGGCCTTTCGGCCTCAATGAATTTCATAAGATTGATAATCATAGGATTTGTCGCTGCTTAACCCCTATATACTGGGAGACAATCTGAGTGCATAGTTGATCTTCGTTTAAAAGTCCAAAACCCACACCTATCTTTCTAAGCCGACTTCGAGTATCGTTAAGTGATTCCCAAACCATATGCCCAACCAGGTGTTGATATATCCCTTGACTGGAACGAATATCGCCAGATGAAAACAAGGGATATGCGTCGGTCGGTCTCAACATGTTGACCATGATTACATGTTGCCTGGCTGCCGCAGTCATCGCCTTGAGAAAGCTCTCTCTCAGCACAGGATCATCCAGGTTGGTCAAAAAAAGCAATAAGGCACGTTTTCTCACATGGATCCCGATGAATGTAAAGAGCTCATCATAATCAGGTGAAACCGTATGAGGGACTTGGGTGTAAAGCGTGTCCCGACAAGCGCTATAATGGGCCTTACCGCTGCCGGCCTTTATAAAGCAATCCGGTTGGTTGGTAAAGACGATCAATCCCAACCGATCAGCCATACGGTCGGTCACCACGGCCATGACCAGGGCTGCTGCAATATAACGATCAAAAATCGTTTGGCTCGCAGACCTCTCTTTGCGGACCTGTTGTCGACGGTCAACCAGATAAGTTGAACTGCGTGTGCTCAAACGAGAGGCGTCTAACATGATGTAGATGTCCTGGGATTGTTCTACTTGATAAATTCGCGTGATGGGATGACGGCGACGGGCCGTGGCCTTCCAATCAATATCTTCAAAGCTGTCCCCGGGTAGGTACTCGCGCAATTGCTCAAACTCCCTTCCTTTGCCGACGCTCCTTTGTGCATGAAGCCCCCAGTCTTGCCTGCAGAACAGGCCTTTAAGCTGCTCATGACCACCGATTAGATTGGGATAGACCCGCGCCTCTGCCTTTAGGGAAAACCGTTGACGCACTTGCCAAAACCCTCTCTGAGAAAGGGTTTCCATGACACCCGCAGAAATCCGGTAATGCCCCCTTTTTTCACCCTGCAACGTACAGGCCACGGTTCGGACCTCCGGTTCAGAATTCAATGTGATCTGAAGATCAACCATGGATGAGGATAGCATGGGAGTCAAGGCCACACCGACACGCAAAAGCAGGGTTTTATGATGGGAATTATGTATGCTTAATAAGACCTCGGTCGGCTGCCCCACAGTCATTCTAATCACATCAGGAAGACTGATCTTCACTCCCTTGAGACGATCAGCAGCCCGAAGCGCGTCGGTTACGGCTAGGGCCGTCCAAACCAAGGCACCGACACAGGCACCTGCAGTCCATTGAGGGATAAAGGCCGCGACCATAGAAAGGGGCACAAAGACCAATGAGGTCATGACAATGAGACGTATGCTTGGGACGATCATCTGGGAACCGTGACTCGTTGTAAAATCTGTTCAATCACTTCTTCGATAGCCAATCCTTCGATTTCGTACTCCGGCCGCAGTATGATACGATGGCATAGCACCGGGATGGCCATGGTCTTGATATCATCCGGGGTCACAAAATCCCGGCCTGTAATCGCCGCATAGGCCCGACTACCAAGGAGCAGGGCCTGTGTAGCCCGGGGGCTTGCACCGATAAGGACACCTTGGTGCTGACGTGTCTGTCGAACGATGTCCACCAGGTAATGGACCAGATCCTCCTTGACGCGAATCGACTCTAATTGCTTGCGCAGTTCCCCCAACATCTCTGCCGGACAAACGGTCTGGACCGCTCCTCCCTGAAGGACGGCCTCAGGAGATTCTGAGCCCAGCATGCGATGGGCCAGGTCCAATTCTTCCGTGCGGTCCGGATGAGGCATGGTGATCTTGAGCATAAACCTGTCCATTTGAGCCTCCGGCAACGGATATGTACCTTGATACTCAATAGGGTTTTGGGTGGCAAATACCGTGAAATAATCCGACAGGGAGTGGGTATCGCGATCGATGGTGACCGTCCGTTCCTGCATGGCCTGTAATAGAGCGGATTGGGTCTTGGCCGGCGCCCGGTTGATCTCATCGGCAAGGAGGAATGTGGTAAAAATGGGGCCTTTTACCAAAGAAAACGTATTCTTCTGTATATTGAAAACATGGGTACCGGTAATATCTGCCGGCATCAAATCCGGCGTAAACTGGATACGACTAAACTCGCATCCCAACACCCGGGCCATTGTTCGCACCAAAAGGGTCTTGGCTACACCGGGGACCCCCTCAATCAAGGCATGATGCCCGGTGAAGATTGCAATCAAGGCGCTGTCAATCACTTGGTCTTGGCCGATGATGACTCTAGCGATTTCCTCCTTGGCACGCGCCAGAATGGTCTTTAGCGTATCCACATTGTTAGTCATAGCTTTTTTCCTTTTTCGATTTCTTTGCAGATCTGTTGGTAAACCTTCACTACCCCGAAGGGCGCGTCTTCAGCCGACACAACGAGTCTTTTTATGGTTTCAATCACTTCTTTGGGTATCGATCCAACGTTCGTACTGCTTCTCCATGAATCGAAACAGACCCTGAGCAGGTTCTTGCCCTTGATATGCTTCCGAAAAAGGCTTGCAAGCCCTTCGAAGGTCCCCCCTCCTATAGTTGGTAGTATCTCCCTTTCCCTTTCCTCTTCCATCGGTCTCGGATTGAATACCACCGTCTGCCGCCACACAAATAAGAGGAACAACACGACAAGACTTGCCGTCACCCACTGGAGGCGGTATTGTCGGACAAGGCCGGCGATGCCGGGTTGTTTAACGAGCCCAAGGTGATATTCATCAAACATGACCTTTTGCGCGGGAGCCACAAACCACGTTAGAAGATCTGAAACCCGATCCCCGCGAAGCGCTTCGTTGCTGAATAGATAGGTGTCCGCTGCAAAGACCAGACTCCCCTTTCCCCACGTGCGGGTAATCACCACGGGCTGTCTTTGAAAGGTATATAGCACCTTCCAGTCATTATCCTCAATCTCGAAAAAGAGGTCCGTATACCAGCCAATGGTCTCAGGGATTAATACGGGTTGAGACCCGTCCCTGGTGGCCTTGGTGGTCTGCTCTCTTTCCTTGACTCGATTTAATCCAATCCCCAAGCTCTTCAGCCCCAGCCAACTCGAGGTTTCTTTCTCAGCGACATTTGTTGTCTCCTCATCCTCTCTTTCGAAGGTATCTTTGTCCTGATCTTTCTCATCCTCATCATCCCAATCATCGGTCTTCGGTTTGTGCCTGGTTGTCCTAAAGGATACAACAACGCGCCCTCCTTCTTCTGATAGTCGGGCTATCAGATGTTCCCAATCCTTGGAATGCAAAGCCATAGGATAAGGGGAGAGGCCAAAGATCATATGGGTCGTCCCGGGGCCCAGATCGAGCCTGTCAAAAGGGAGATAGTTTCGCTCCGCAGCCACTTCCGGCAAGGCTTCAAGGCTTTCGTAGAAGGCGCAGGTACCGAGTGGATCCGTACGAAGGCTGGAATAAGGAGGGTAAATGTCACCGGCCTCAAAACGCAGCCAAAAGAGCTTCAGAAGTCCATAAACAAAAACGACGAAGCCGACAATCACCATCCATTTAAGACTCTGGTTATTCCTGAACAAGAACGACAATCCTTTCCTGAAAACCGATAAATTGTTCAATTTGCTTTTGATTTACGGCATACATCCCGTACCACGCCCGTTCAAAGGCCAATACGCAACGGTTGAATAATTGAACCAACTCCGGTTCTGCGTGGGCATGACGCGTTAACTCTTGATAATAATCTCGGTTGGATTTATAGCGTGCAATGGCTAGTCGCCCATAATCCGCCAGGTGGGCCAAGACAGCCAGATAAAGGGCCCTTTGCGCACTTCGAAGTTCTTTCTTGGTCATCAATTCGCGAGCCAGCGCCAACCAACGATCAAAGGGGAGATCATCTGCGGTCACGTTTTCATCAGTCAAGTCGATTTCCGCGGGCGCGAGGGCTTCACCCTGAGAATGGTCCAATTTTCGAGATCGACGCCGCCACCGATATAAGAGTATCCCTCCAATTAATAACAAGCAGCCACCGATAACATAGAAAAGTACACGTATTATCTCGACGCGGGATTGACGCTTTTCCGGGTCTTGGAATTCAGGCGTGGGGAAAAGCCCCAGCAACCAATCGATAAATTGGTTGATCCAGCGTCCTAGGGATTGAAACAACGATTTTATTTTGTTCCCCATCCATGTCAGCATCCGAAACAGCCAGGTGCCCTCGCGCGGTTCTTCAAGCTTCTGCCGGGGCAATCGCCAGGTGAATCGTCGCTGTTCAAGAACTTGAGTGATGGCCCGGTCCAAACGATTCACCGTGTCTTCATTATGACGTATCTCCGAAGAGAAACGATCCGGCATGGGAAAATCTTCTTGACCAAAGCCATGAGGTACGATGGACATGGTTACAATGATCAAGGCAGCCGCAACCATAAACCTTTTCAATGCGGCGCGCAAATCATCCCCTGATCGTTGAGACCGGCCGTAATAACAACGAAGCACATAGGCCGCCTTGATGATCGGGTCAATGCACAGATAGCTCAAACCGAATAGAACGGCCAAAAAGGTTGTATTGAGCATTCGCCATCCTGTCAACACAAACGTCGTCTCCGCTCCGGTCAGGGCCTTAAGCAAATGGGGCAGTGATAGAATGGTAACGGCTAGATTGAGAAAAACCGCCAGACCGAATCCTATAAAAATCGACAGCAACAAATGGTTCTGCCCGGGCCATAACATCGCTTGCTCTAAAGCCGTTCGCCATACCTTTCTAAAGGTCGACTCTTCAGGTCCATCAAGAATGGTGGCATTCTGATAAAAGGCATAGACCCAAGCCAGAGGGAGAAGAATGATACTCGCCAGGGGCAAGGCGACAAGACCGGTGGCATGTATGGCTGCCTGACGTGCGGCAGTGGACCACATTCGATGCATTGGCCAGGGCTCGGCGGAAGGCGTCTCCTGTAGAACGGACAACAATCTTCGGCAGAATCGAACGTGCCATACCTTCATCCAAATGAATAAAAGGGCGATTCCAGCGGCTGCCGGAGCACAGTAAGATCGAGCAAATGTACTTCGAGTCATGTCGCTCCAGAAAAAAAGCAATCCCAGTACAAACGGGAGGCTACCACAGTAATACTCCGTTAATGCTGTTAGGCCCTTTCTTCTTAACAGGTGAACGGCCCCCTCAGCTAGGGCGAGCGCACTCGGTTCATGGGAAGGTGCTGAAGTACTCATGGAGCCTCTCCCCATCCCTCTTCCCAAAGTGTTCCTTCATGGAACGCATCGGGAATAGCGAGCAACATCCGTCCAGAACAATAGAAGACGCCCCAAAGGATGAGAAAGCCGATGATACCCTGACACAACATTCCGGCAATACGCGGAAATCGCCCACGCTCTCTTTTCATGGACACTGATGTCTTTTGAAGGCAGTCCGCGCACAGCATGCGATTATCGTGCTCTGTCACGCACTCGCGACAAAAAAACCGCCGGCATAACGGGCATTTTACAACTGCCTCACGATGAGCATGATGAAAACAGCGTTGTTGATCAAGACTCTCCATGTGCTTCATCACATGATTTCTTAAGATGTGACCGGTTTTTTCGGCTTAGGAGCTTGGTTCGATCGGGCTGTAATAAGACCGAAAAGGCCAATGCCCAGGCCCAGGGTCACCGTGATCAAATGGATAACGGTGATGGCCGGATTGTCCTGAATGTACAACCCAAGGGTTCTCTTAATCAACGTCCATTGGTTGTAAGCCGACTCGGGATTGCGAACACTGGCCACCATATAGAAGATATAACTTTGAAGACAACTTAAAACAACAAAAACCATGCCGATCCAAGTCGCTGTCTTTAAGGCTTTATCCCATCCATTCTTATGCTGTCGGACCAGAGACATGATTCCCAATACCAGGGCGGGCAGAATTAAGCCGCTACCTATCATGGCTGTCCAGATCTGCTTCAGGCTGAAACACAAAAACGCGGCAAGGCCGATCAATGCCAAAACGCCGAAAAAATAGAAATGAAAATGCAGACCCTCTGAAGTGACGGCAGTGGGCGCGGAAGGGATCTCAGGATTCATAACCTTGATCTGCTGGGGGACTTTTCCCCAGATCGGGGTAGCGAGTTGTTCTTTTTTAAACAGACCTTGATCTCCTTCAATGAGGGCCTTGATCTGATTGACCACGCGCTGGGCCGTTCTTAGACGATTGAGCGAAGGCAGTTGCTCCATCTGCACGGCGGTCTGCATGTGGACCCTGCTCGTGGGCCCACAGATCGTATTTATCACCAGAGGGACCAAGAAAGCGGCAGCCATAATCATCTGAAAGATCGTTATTCCGGGATGGTCGGTCTCAAATCCTAGCCAGGTCAAAAGAGCGAAGAATACAAAGAAGAGGGACAGGATGATGTTCCAGATCTGACCTTTTCGGGTACGGCTGATGACGATGGCCTGGATATCCTTATAGGAGAAACGCTTGTAGCGCTCTGTTGAAAATCCCCTTTCAACCCAGAGTAGATGGTCCGGTCCTCGCCACAGGGTGTGGCACTGATACGTCAAAAAACCCCTTCCCTTCCCTTTCAGTCTTTGATAAGTCCATGTTTGAGTTTTAGATGACATCCTGTTTTATGCCAATAAACCAATAAAGATGAGTACCCAGACGGCGAGTTGCAGGCCGGCCAATGTCAGGGCGAACACATTCCGAATTTGAGTGTGAGGTAACAGAGTGTTGGGACTGTTCCAATAACGCAATGCCACGTAGATAGCTACCGGGGCAGTCAATAAGGTAATAAAAACGAACAGCAACGGGTAGACAGCCAGAGCCAGCGCGATCCTGTCGTAGAGAGTGCGCTCATTTTCCAGGCGTGACATTTTCTTCTTATCTCGACCGGTCTGGAGACAACTCATACACAAATGTTTTCCTTCCATCTCCACTTCGCACAGCGCGCAAAGCAGGCGGCCGCAACTTTCGCAGTCCACCACAGCCTGCTTACCCGGATGATAAAAACATTCTGCCTGCCCCTGAACTAGGACATCATGTCCCACAACCTCTTTCATCTCCTGCGTGAAATAGGCATTGAATACCTCAACGCGCAACTCTGTGTCGCAACCCGGGCATTCGTTGAGAAGTCCGGAATTGACAACACTAACGGGTTGAATGGTTTGGCACCTGGGGCAGGCAATCATCTTTCTTCACCTTTTTTTACATTACTTATAGACCACACGGGTTGAGCAGATCCGATCATGCAAGGCCCTCTTTTCGCTGTCAGAGGCGACCATTATATAGCCGATGAGTAGGATCATGGCACTGAGCATTTCGGCAAAATAGCGTCCAAAGGCCCTCGCATAGCTGACTCGGTCGCCATCGGGCAATACGATCTTCAGCCCGCAAGCCATCTTTCCCGGCGTGGCCGCGAAGCGTCCCACAAAATACGTATGGTAAATGGTGGGAACCGCGAAACCAACAAGCATTTGAATAGCTACTATAGTCAAGAAACTTGAGGGATCGATATTGGCTGGATCATCCGGGAGGGACGTGACTCCGATGATGCCAAGCGGAATAAGAATGACCCACTGTGAAACGCCGGTAATAATCCAGTCAATGACCTTAGCGCCCACACGGATCCAGAAGCCTCCATAGCGGAATTCACCGGCGTCTTCCGCGCCTTCTTTAACCTTTTGAACGAATATGGGCTTGCAGGCCGAACAGATAATCTTATCATCGAATCGCACCACCTGATCTTCAGGGAATGAACGACCACATTGAGAACATACCGCCGTTGCTACGGGTTGAGGGCCATCTTCGGATGATTCCGTCGCCGAATCACCGGAAGCTCCTCCCGAAGATGACGTTGTGGAAGAAGTCGCTTTCTTTTTTAAAAAATCGTTCAAGGGTTTCCAATCGTCTTGTTCGGAACGACGAACCAATGTATGTAGGTCGATTTTCTTTGTCTTGTATAGGTCCTTCATTTCATCAGAGTCGATGGGTCCCTCCTCCTGATCCCCCTTCCTGTAATACCATTCCATAGATCGCCTCCTGATTCGATGATTATCTGGGTTGACTTATATTCGACACACTTATTCGAGTTGCGATGACTTCTATCCAAATGTCTAAAAAAAGAAATAATCCTCCAATAGATCATTAATTATAGCAAAACGAGACAGTTGATGGCAAGGGAAAGCAGAATTCTTTGCTAAAAATCTATATCAAGCGTGTCTGTGGTATTTGAAGGGGGGAAGATCGTCGGGTGGTTTCTTTGAACGGCTTCCTTCGTCACGATCCCCTGCCGAAGAAAGATTCCTAGACGTACAGGGCGCATATATGGGAGATCTCGCTCCTCGGGGAAAGCTGCAGATTCGACCCTATCGAGGCCTTTGAAAAATGCTCAATTTTGTTCAAGGTTAAAGAAGACGAAAATTGTAACCCTCCCGATTTTCATCGGGACAGCCAGGAATACCTTGAGTATTTCGAGGATTAGAATTTAAGCCTGATGCCGAGATTGGGCAAAAAGGAGCTTTTTTCAAAGGTCTCTTATCGATACTGCTTGGGATCTATACTGTACTTCTTGACCTTGTATCCGAAAATGCGTTCCGTCGTCCCCAGGTCCTTTGCCGCTCGCCTCATGTTCCCCCTGCGGCTCTTTAGTGCGTCAATAAGCAACTCTTTCTCAAACCGCTCAACTGCTTCAGTCAGAGACTGGGACTGGAGAGTGCCTGTCTCCTCGGCTGTTTGCAGAGTGGGGGGCAAGTGATAGCTGTGAATAACCTGGTCATCACACAGCAGAACCGCCCGCTCCATGCAGTTCTCCAGTTCTCTGACATTTCCCGGCCAGTGATACTGCGTGAGAGCGTCGATGGCCGGAGTGGAAATCCTCTTTATATCCTTGGCGTATTCATTGGCATATTTCTCGAGAAAATAGTCGGCCAGAAGGAGAATGTCGGCCTCTCTCTCCCTTAACGCGGGCAGATAAATCGGGTAAACGTTCAGGCGGTAAAAAAGATCTTCACGGAAAGTCCCATCTTCGACGGCCTCTGAGAGGTCCTTATTGGTCGCGGCAATCAGACGCACATTGACCTCAATGGTCTTTGTCCCCCCAAGCCGCTCCAGCTCCTTCTCCTGTAAAATCCGCAGCAATTTACCCTGACTCTCCAGAGCAAGTGATCCGATTTCATCAAGGAAAATCGTCCCTCCATTAGCGCGTTCGAATTTACCCTCTTTTTGGCGGTCCGCCCCGGTAAAGGCCCCCTTTTCATGGCCAAAGAGCTCTGCCTCAACCAGGTTGGAGGGGAGCGCAGCACAATTGACCTTTACAAAAGGTTTCTCCAAACGCAAGCTGTTATAATGTATGGCATTAGCTGCGAGTTCCTTTCCTGTCCCGCTCTCTCCCAACAGGAGCACGTTGGCATTACTCTTTGCCACTTGTGTAATCAGATAAAAGATCTCCTGCATCTTCCTGCTGTTCCCGATAATGTTGGTGAAGCTGTATTTTTGTCCAAGCTCCTGTCGTAGTCTCAGGTTTTCGCCCCTTTGTTCTTCTCTTTCCCGGTTGATCTTTTCCAGCAATGCCACCTTCTGGGCGATGAGGCCACTGATGATAATGAGAAGTCTGACGTCATCCTCCAAAGGGGAGGCAGCTTCGAAGATCCGATCCGCACTGAGTGTGCCTATGACCCTTCCCCCCTCTTTTATAGGGACACAAATGAACGAGATCTTCGATTTGTCCAATTGCCCTCTGATCCCGGTCCTGTCAAGAAAGAGCGGTTCATCCTCGATATGGGGGATGGCCATGGGACGCCCTGATTCTATGACTCGGCCTGTGATCCCCTCCCCCAATTTGTAGCGTCCTTTGGTCTTTGTCTTAGATGACATTCCATGGGCCACCTCAATATGGATTTCAGAGGTCTCAGGGTTAAGGAGGGTGATGGAACCACGGTTCATTCCGAGGTATTCGGACAACAGGTCCAGGACCCTGTAAAGGGCTTTTCTCAAATCCAGTGTGCCATGAATGGCTTTAGTAATCTCGTAGAGACACCCGATCTCGTCGGGTTTTGGGCTAAGGATTTTGGCAGGCATTGAATAAAGTCCTTATATCTTCAGCATTGATTCAGAATCATACATTTTTGATGGCTATTGATCGCGAAGATACCAAAATGTAGATTAATGAACAAGTCCTAAAAATGGATCATCCCTAAATTATTCATCTTCCACCGATAATTCAGCTCAGAATCAGGATTCTCGCTCTCTCCACCCTCCTCACACCCTTCAGCTTCTAGTCATTTCGACACCTTTGCGATATAACCGGTATCCGGAGGTTCATTCTCATTTTACGATAATGCTACAACACTTATCTAGTGTCCATTCAGAAACAAGGAATTTCGGCCAAAGTCAAGGAACGCGAAGATTGTAACCCTCCCGATTTTCATCGGGACAGGCATCAATACATTGAAGTATTTTGATGATTGCAATCTGAAGCGTGACGCAACTTGTCCCGCCAAAGCCTTCGGCGACGGTGGAAGATTGGCCAAAAGAGCTGTTTATGGATGGACACTATCTGATCATCATGCTCGGCAGCCACAGACTGATTTGGGGAAACGCAACGATGACGGCGAGAAATAGGATTTCGGAAAGCAGGAATGGAATAACACCGCGGATAATATCCATGCTGGGGATGTTAAAGATGGTCTTCACGGCAAAAAGATCGGTCCCCATGGGTGGTGTGATGAGGCCGATCTGAGTATTTACAAGAAATACAACACCGAACCATATGGGATCAAATCCAAGGCTGATGATCAGAGGCACGAAAATGGGGATGGTCAACAGCGTGATGGTGATAGGATCGATAATACAGCCCAAAAAGAGTAAAATAAGATTAATGACCACAATGACCCGCCAAGGAAAGATGGACCCCAATTTCACGAATGTCAGCAGGTTCTCCGCCACGTTGGTACTGGCCATGATATAGGTAAAAAAGGAAGCACCGATGACAATAAACAGGATCAGGGCGTTGACTGTCGCGGCTTCCATGAGCGCGTTGCGCAACCCTTTCCATCTCAAACCGTAAACCGTCACCCCCAGGATTAAGACCAAAAAACTGCCGACCCCAGCTGTTTCCGTCGGTGTTGCGATGCCAAAATAGATGGATCCCAGGATGCAGATCATGACCAGGGTTACTCCCCAAATGCCCTTGAGGGAAGTGAAACACTCTTTCCAGGGAACGGAATAGGTCTTGGGCGCAAGGAGGGGTCTCATATAGCACAGCACAATGGCCGGGACGGCTAGAAAGACGACGAGAAGGAGACCGGGGATGATACCGGCTATGAACAACTGCCCCAGGGATACATTGGTGAGAACAGCATAGATGATCATCGTGGCGCTGGGTGGAATCAATGGGCCGAGAACGCCGCCTGCCAACAGGGCGCCCAGGCTGAACCCGCGATCATAGCCTTGCTTTTCAAATTCAGGTACCGCGACTTTACCGACCACGACAATAGCAGCCGCGCTGGTACCTAATGTGGCTGCCAGCATGGCCTCGCCGACAATACCGGCGACGACCATGCCGCCGCGTAACCGGGAGAGCCAGTTGGCTGCGGCACGGAAGAGATCCTTGCCCATTCCCGATTCAGCGATAATGGATCCCAACAGAACGAACAGGGGTAAGGGCGTCCAACCCAAATTGAACAGAGTACTGAACGGTGAAATGCCGGCCTTGTATAAGGTGCTGGGACCGTAGAAGATGAGAGCCGTAGTTACGGCGGTAAAACCGAGGGAGTAGACAATAGGCACGCCGATCATCATGAGTATAAACAGAACAAGAATGCAAATAAGGCTGACAATAGCCGGATCCATTTATGGTGATCTCCTTTGTCCGCTTAGGGAGGGCTCACGATCTTCTTTTGATTTGATGGATCATATTCTTTATGCCCTGGATCAACTGTGAAGCCAACACCAGACAAAGCATAGCCATGCCGATGGGAACCATCATCTTTACAGGGAATAGAGGTTCTTCCCAACTGGATTGACTGGTTTCCCAGATATTCATGGAGTAGATGGCGTTGTCCCAGCTTTGCCAACAAATGATCCCCACATAAAAGAGAGCTATGACCGGTGTGACGATATTCACCAGCATGTCCTCCAAACCAGGTGAGAGACGTCCCGCAATGAAATCCACCCGGAGATGCCGTCTCTGTCTCTGCAGACCGGCGACGGCAAAAACCACACAGGCCAAAAGCAGCATGGTACTCAGTTCGTATGAGTAGGGTTCCGGATTGTTGAAGATATACCGGCGCCCGACGCCGTAGGTACCCAGCACGGACATGATCAGTATAAGCATACCGCTGATGAGTAATCCCCACTCGCTGATTCGTGTGATGACCCTATCGATTGTCAGTAAGATTTTTCTCATCATACGATTTCCTGCCTGCCAGCCACAGCCTTGGCGACGGCTGGCCCGTAAATAGATTCCTAATGTTATGTCTCACAAGTAACTCATATAATTACATCTACGCCTCAGATCCGTGAGAAACAAGGGGGTCCCTTTTAGTTCGTCACCATATATCCAGAAGTAGTGGAACGGCACCAGGTTTATGCATACTTTTAGGCGGCCTCACAAAGCCATATTTCCATAGCGATATGAATTCTTTGTGCCTGTCCACAGAAAGTTTTCCTCTTTGTTGCAATAAAAGGCTTGATCATATTTTGGGTGATGGAACTGAAAAGAAATCCCCTTGCTCCTCTGCTATTCTTTCTGGATCTATTCATGATGAAAGCTATTTCTGAGACACGACCCTAGTTCCAGATATAGACGAAGGTCTGAAAACTCCGTATTTCGGCATTCATCAAAAGAACACACTATTTATATACATATTTGGCATTCGCCGCTTCGGTAACCTTTTTCACAGCAGCGGCAAATTCCGGCCCCATGTCTTCATAGAGCTTCTCGCAATAGGGTTTGAGCATCTCGGCCCAGCGGTCCCGCTCCTCCTTGGGCAGATGATAGACATCTATTCCCATCTGCCTCAAGGTAACGGTGTTCTCTTCGGCGATATTGATGAAGAAATTGTTGGCCTCGATCTGCTGTTTTTTCCCTATACCTACAATGATCTCTTGAATATCCCCAGGCATTTTCTTGTAGACATCCATATTGATGGCAATGATCATGGCGGCCGGAATCAGATACCCCCGGGTCACATAATGTGCGACCTCATTCATTTTGAACATGATCATCATGGGTGAGGACTGCATGGACGCGTTTACAACCCCTTTTTGCAGGGCTTGGTATCCTTCCGAGAACGGCATGGCCACCGGCGCGCCCCCCAGGTATTCAATAAATTTAGCCGACTGGGGAGAAACCGACTGGACCAGCAGGCCTTCCCAGTCCGCGGCTGTTTTGATCGGTTTGGTGCTGATGACGTCCAGAGCCAGGCAGGTAAAGGACATGATCGCCTTGGAGTTGAATTTCTTCTCCATAATCTCACTGTAGCGTGGCATCAGCTCGACCTGCAGGGCGGCATCGGCTTCGGCATTATTGGCCAAGAAAGGAAGCTCCGCTGCGGCAAACCTGCGGTCCATGCTGGCAAACAGACCGATGGGGAATCCCGCCATTTCGACGGCGCCGGTCCGCAAGGCATCCATACTCTCACCAATCTTTACCAGGGATTCACTGGGATGCACCTCTATCAGATAACTGCCCCCGGCGCGTTGATTGAACTTGTCCGCAAAGGCCTCGAGTTGAACCGTCAGCGGATCCATAGGCGGCCAGGGACCAGCCAGGCGCAGTACCTTGGTTTTCGCGGACTTGGCCCAATCAACGGGTGTGTTGATAAAAGTAAAGACCGTCATGATGGAGAATATGAGCAGTAATAACTTTTTCATGTTTTCCCCTTTCCATTTATTCCAGTAGTCATATCAAAGGAGCCTTCACAATATTCGTTCGAATCGTACTTTCACGGTACATGCTTTCGCGTTTTCCGCGCCAGGCCGCCAGTTGCTTACAGCACCGTAATGGAATAATACATCTAGTAACCTCTCGTCAAGACAAGGGTTATTTCAACATGATACATATGATGGAATCTGAAGGACCAGTCAGAAAGACGATTACTGAAAAGCATCGGATTACGTATAGGTTAGAGTAGTCCATACATGGGGGAAAATGAGGCTTACTTCATATGGAGCCCCACGGTTAAACCCGTAGTCCCACTGTCTTACCTGTCTTTCCATCCTCCGTAGCAGGCTACTGCGGAGGACGGGCGTCTTCGGCTTCCGACTTCGTTAGAGGCTTCGATGTGACAAGCCGACGTGATTATCCGCCACATCCTCTAGGCGACATCGCGCTGTAGTACAAAGCCTATCCTCTACTCCAGTCTGTGAACCATTTTAGTATTCATGCACGGACAAGCCCAAGTTCTATTGCGAAGGCGGATAATTAAAAGGAAAATCATCGCCTTTTTTGTAGGAATATCAAAGGGATTTTTGTTTTTGGGATATCCTCAATGTATCTCAGATTTTAGAAATCATCGCTATAATAGCATATTATTTTCATATTGCAGGTTTGGGAGCTTCTGTGAGTACTAGTGAGTATCACAGGATATTCATCCGATCAATTACTCACAGAATCTTGCGGTGACGCTAATGCTTGTTTTTGGTATTGTTGACATGCGTGGGTTAATCGGGGTTCATGAATAGTATAATCGTATTTCAATTTTCGTTTTGGAGTCAGCATCCCCCTTTATTTTCGTTTTGATTCCTGAGAAATAACTCTGGAATAATAGGCAAGAAAATGTTATAAGAATTC
>CAZFMX010000013.1:0-52073 GCA_964520425.1 uncultured Desulfobacteraceae bacterium | reverse complement strand
TATGAAGATCAAGCGCGCCATCAAAACGAATAGACCATCGAGAAAGAGCCAGGCTGCACAAGGCAACCACAAAAGCGATTCCAAATGTGGTTATCAAGGAAAGGCGTTCAAATGGATGAAACAGCATCTGCCAAAGCCCACCCTTTGAGAAATCCATTGCGGACAGCAGTTGGTTCCCTTCTTCAGGTGAAATCTTTCCCTCTTTAACCAAGTCCAGGACCTTTTCCGAAGCCTTATTCATCCTTATGCCCCTCCCGCAGTCTCTGAATAGCCTCTTGTACACTCAATTTTCCAGTCGAGATGGCATCCAGTATTTCAATTTGGCGTTTCTCCTGATCATCCTCTCCATTCCTCAGCTTCTGGATAATATCATTTAACCGATTTCGTATGGTGGGATAGCTTTGGTTGCGGAGCCTCGCCATTTCTTTGAGGCTTCCGGATGCCATGACAAATTCGGTCACAAACCGTAGCTCCTCTTCGCTCAGATTGAGTAGTCTCGGCAATCGAAAGTCCCCATCAAGGTTGGTCTTGCAGTTTGGACAGGTCAGACGCGTCACATTGACTGATGCCTCACAACTCGGGCACTTGGTCGGAAGTTTTGTCATTTGGATCTCCTTGATAAAAAAAGTAGCCCATGACATAAACAATGTCAAGTAAAAAATAAATATTATTTAAATATTTTTTAATTTTATTCATAACTGAGTGGAAGATAACAACCGAAGTGTATCCGGTTAGGCATCCTGAGCTCATCGATTTCTGCAATGAAAAGGGTAAGTTATCCTATTACACCCTGATTTTTTCCTGACAAGGCCTCTTAAAAACATTGCGGTAGGGATTCGGCTTGTCTTTTAGCAGATAGAGGGCGGGAGGTTTATATGGTTGACTTCTATGGCTGGATCAATCCTGGTTCTTCTCTATGAACCAGTCGATCAACCTCCGGGAAATGCTGATTTTTGTTGGAAGGGAAGGGAGGTTGTCGGCAGAAAACCAGCCTGCGTCGAGAATCTCGGAATGATCCACCGCTATTTCTCCCCCGGCATATTCGGCCGTGAAAGCGATCATGAAAGAATCAGGGAAAGGCCAGGGTTGACTTCCGAAATAGCGGATGTTCTTCACTTCGATACCGACCTCTTCCCGCACCTCTCTCTGTAGGCATTCCTCCAGGGTCTCCCCCGGCTCGACAAAACCGGCCAGGACACTGTAAAGCCCCTTTGGGTAACGCCGTGAATGGGCCAGCAGGATCTGATTCTCCTTGATTATGGCCACAATGATGGCGGGTGAGAGACGGGGATAGTTGATTAACCCGCATTCAGGGCAGATCTTCGCCCGCTCATCCTCCTTGTCTCGAGTGGGGTGTCCGCATTTTCCGCAGTATTGATGGTTTCGATTCCAATACAACAAATGGTTCGCCAGGGCCGCTGTCCAGAGTTCTTCTTCTTCAAGCCAACCAAAGATCCTCCGAGGATCTTGAAAAGAAAACAAAGGATCTGAAATACTTGTATTCTCTGGTACCTCCGCAGCGTAGCAGGGGCGATCATCCAGTGATCCAAGGTATTGCCTGTGCAGGGGTTCGAATCCCAGTTTTCTCAGATCGGAAGACTGAGGAATAACCCCTTTTTCACCTTCGGTTTTAAGTAGAATCTTCTGATCTTCAAAAATAAACCACAATGCGGATTCAGGCACGTTCTTTCCCCTCTTGTATTTGGCGGACGAATCCTCGGAACCTGCGGGCTTCGGCCTCGTTTCTCTGGGAGGAATAGATTTCACTGACTCTTTCATAGTAGAATGGGACATTTGGTGAATCTTCCCGAGCCAAAGAGAGATACATTTCCAAAATGGGTGTGGTATATTGCCCCAGATCAAAACTGATATCCGCGAATTTTCTCTTCACAAATGGATCGACCCGGGAATGACAACTGGTACATTGATCTATAATGCTTCCATAAATACCCTGGGCGCTCTTGAGATCGCCGGATGCCTCATGGGCTTTGGCCAAAGCCTTCATGATCTCGTCACTCCATCCATAGTCTGTTTTGAAACCCTGATATAAGGATATGGCTTCCCCATATCGTTGCTCTTGAAAAAGGGTTTCACCCCGCAACAGAAAAAAGGCGACCGATTTCTTAAACTCATCCGGGCACTCATCGAGGAGCTTTTCCGCCTGATCAAAAGACTCCATGGCCCAGAAGACCTCGCAGAGGAGCTGGTACCCAGGCAATGCATTTGGATGATATGAGAGAAAAGTCTCCAGCAAATGACGCGCTTCATCAAATTGCTCCAGGTTCAGACAGGCCGAGGCCATTTCAAGAGGGATAAAAGAATCCGGAGACGGATTCTCCTCCATGGCCCGGGATAGAGTATCGGCTGCAATCTGAAACTCACTCCGGTTCAATGCAAGATAGCCTGTCTTAAAGTCCTCTCCGTATGAAATATAGGCATCACGAACATCTTCTGGCAAGGTGCTGCACAGGGCCATAAACAACTCCTCATCCTGCGCGTCATAGACCTCCTCTTCACTGACCGGGACTTCGTAGGTTTCCATCTGAATGTCTTTTGATGAGAGATCCTCTAATTCCTTCAGTCGGTTCTCGACATCGGCTGTCATGTCCCGATCCTGACTCAAATCAATTACGAGTTCAAAGAGCTCCCGGGCCTCTTCATAATGTTCCGTTTCTATCAGTTCTTCGCCCGTCTGTCTGTGCTTGCGGGCTAGGGACTCTTTGGCTTGGGTAAGTTTCTCCTGAATCCTGGGTTCATCCCTCAAATATCCGGGAGATCTCCTATTCAATTGGCCCAGGGCCTTTTCATATTCTAGCTTTGCCCTGCCCCACTCGGATCGGCCGAAAAATTCATCTCCCCTTTCCTCGCTTTTCGCAGGATTCTGTCCCAGAATGTTTTTTAGTAATCCCATATACTCAAACTCCCTTTGCAATTGTTTACGGCTGAGGGGTCAAACCTGAACGCCAAACCCTTCAATGCCCACATTCACTGCAACCGTATGGCCACGATCTCGGACGAAGACCCAATTCTGAAGGGCGGCCCCCACGTTCCCGTACCACTTGTGATATAGATATGAAACCTGCCGTCTTTGTGCAGGCCATAGTCATATCCGTTGTATATCTTTCTCGTGAGGAACTCGAAAGGGAAAAACTGTCCCTTATGGGTATGCCCTGAAAGCTGAAGGTCGATACCCGCCTCTTTTGCCAGCGTCATGCTGGTGTCCGGGGACCAGTAGGCCCGATTCTGCTGATCTACCCTGTTTTTGTTATCCTCTTCAATGTTTGTGGGCGTGTGGTACAACAGGATACTGGGCTTACTAGAATCAAAGTCCCCCGATTCCTCCAGAAGATAGCGGGCTCTGTTCTGCCGTTGATACTCGGGATAGCTGATTCCCACAATCTGAAGGCCGTCCAGGTCAACGATTTCATCATCCAGCACCCTGATGTCGGTCTTCTTCAAGGCTGAAAGAGGGCCATCAAGTCCCAGATAACCCTCATGATTCCCTGTCACAAAAAAGACCCCTTTGGATGCCTTGAGGCCGTTGAGAAGGTCTGGAAAAGGAGATAACTCCCCTGCCATGCCGTCAAAAAGGTCTCCGGTGATCAGAATAAGGTCCGGTTTGAGGCTGTTTACTTTTTCTACAACCCGCCTCAGGAATCCCGTTCCGTTGATTACCCCGAGATGTACGTCGGACAGTTGGACAATGGTCCTGTTTCGCCAGCAATCAGGCAGATTCTCGATCTTAATATCCAGTCGTTTCACGACCGGGTGTTTTGCACGCCACATTCCCACTGAAGTCACGACGACAACGAGCATGACCAGCCCGATACTAATGACCCGCATATTGGGCGAAAACCTGAACAGATATCCCGCCCCAAATATCAACCAGGTGAGGATAGCAACCATGAAGAGATAGATGAACAATCCCGTCCAGACAGCGGTCACTTGATACAATAAGCCGGTAAAAACATTCGCATAGGTTCGTACCAGCAGCGCGGAGGGGATAATGGCTATGGCAAGAAAAACCATGATCCATAGAATGATCTTCCGCATGCCGGGATCGGAGATCGGGAAAAATCGAGTGATGGATAAATAGACCAGGTAATGGCCGCCAAACAGAACCACCAGGAACGTGAAGATGGAGCCTAGAAATCTAATAATCGTCATTCAAAAACCCTCACCTGTCCCCCTGCAACAAGCCCCCCAGGATGTTTCCGCCCAACCCGGCAACTCCCTTATTTTCCCCTTTATTCTGGAACCTCGCTGCAGCCAGAATCCGATCAGCCAATCGGGAAAAAGGCAGGCTCTGCAAATAGACCATTCCGGGACCGGTGAGTCTGGCAAAAAACAGGCCTTCTCCCCCAAAAAGCGAGTTTCTAAATCCCCCGATAAATTGAATATCATAATCGACATTCCTGGCAAAGGCGACCAGACATCCCGTATCCACCCGTAGGGTTTCGCCTGCAGCCAATTCCTTCTTGATAATGGTTCCCCCCGCATGGACAAAGGCCAATCCGTCACCCACCAGTCTCTGCAGAATGAATCCCTCACCACCGAATATTCCGGCGCCAAGTCTCTTTGTAAAGGCCACCTCAATCTCAATGCCTCTTGCCGAACACAAGAAGGCATCCTTTTGGCATAAAAACTCCCCTCCAAGCCTATCGAGTTCCAGAGGGATGATCTTGCCGGGATACGGTGCGCCGAAGGTCACATGGGCCTTTCTGGAGGCATTGTTCAGGAAGGTGGTTATAAAGAAGCTCTCCCCGGTAATCATCCTCTTAAAACCCTTGAACAATCCGCCTTCCGTGGAGGTCTGCATCTCAATACCGTCTTCCATGAACATCATGGCACCGGCCTCTGCTCTTACACCTTCACCCGGGTCCAATTCGACCTCTACCGCCTGCATGTCATCCCCATGAATCTCATAATCAATGATATCCGCCATATTGATCTCCTTTTCTTATCAGTAATGTCTTATGTCAGCCTGACCTGTACCTTGCAGAGTTTCTGCTGACAGTTTCCAGTCTCCTAACCGTTAAAATCCCGGGATGTGATTCTTCTCTTGAAATTCCCGGCATCTCCTTTTTATACCCGCCTCTCTTCCCTCCTGCGAAGGTTGTGCTCATAGCGCATCTGTAGTATCTCCACCATGAGTGCAAAACCCATGGGCAGATAAATGTACGTCTTGGGCACATGCTTATGAAGCCCTTCCATGAATATGGTGATACCGATGGTGATCAAAAAAGAGAGGGCCAATATCTTCAGGGCCGGATGGTCCAGGATATACTCTCCAATGGGTCGCGAGAAAAAGAGTATAGCGACAAAAGAGAGTACGACCGCATTGATAATGATCCACAACTCAGAGGTCAAACCCACCGCTGTGATCACCGAGTCTATGGAAAAGACAATATCCAGAAGAACGATCTGACCAATTATCGCCAGATAGGTCCCGGACCTGGCAATCTGTACGTTCTCGGGTTCATCCCTAAGGGCAACCGTGTGATGGATTTCCCTGACCGCCTTGAAGATAAGGAAAAGCCCTCCGGTTATCAGAATGATATCTCGTATGGACAATCCCGAAACAATCGGCTCTGTCAAGTTGGTCAACATCATGACAACCCAGAGCATGGCAATCCGGGCCAGCATGGCCGCAGCCAGTCCTGCGATACGGGCCTTTTGACGCTGCGCCTTTGGCAGCCGCCCCACAAAAATGGAAATCACCAGAACATTGTCCACCCCCAGAACCAGTTCCAGACCGATCAGCAGCGCCAGTAAGGCGACGGCATCAACCATGGCTACTCCTTTTAAAAAAACCACCCCTTGTGCCACAGAGCCAGTATATCCAGACTCCATGCCACCATGATATGAAGCATGACCCCGCCAAAAATACTGCCTGTACGCAAAGACAGCCAACCCAACAAGGTCCCAGCCAAAAAAGCACCTGAAGTCTCCATCCAGGGTTTTGGAAAATGGATCATCATGTAAGGGAAGAGCATCACAATCACCGCACTCACCTTACCCAGGCTCTTTTTTAGCCCATGGACCATGAAACCCCGGAAGAAGAATTCCAGAGTAAGGAACTGCAAAGCGTAGAAGACTTCCCATATGACAAATTCCAGCCATCCGTTTGGTTGTGAATAAAAAGGGTAGACTCGTGCAAATTGGGTCTGAGAAGAAACCGTAACAACAGCTATCCCGGCCGGAATGAATAACAATAAATATAGCGGCAAATGGGTCTTAAACCCTCGTACAGTCCAGCCGTAATCAGAAAGATTCCTGCCCATCAATTTGAGGACAAGAGCCGGAATGACGAAATAGCACATCACGCATCCCACAGCCCAACCTACCAGAGCGGCTAGATTCTCGGGCATGCCGCCGTTATGGATCAATCCCATGATATGGAAACGGAATGGTCCCTCTACAACATAATAGTGAAGGCATATCAGACAAACGGCAGACGTAAGCACAATGGTTATGAGCTCGGAGTTTTTAGCTCCAAAACCCCGCATCTCATCCCACAATTCTGCTATTGTAAATTTTTCTGTTTCCATACAATGGGGTCAGCCCTTGACATGTGACATGGTCTTTTCGAGTTTTTCCAATTCCTTTCGCAGAGATCCGTCTTTACTTACTTTTTGTGCGAATCTCCTTTGGATATGAGAGATCGCCGAATAACTGACGCCATCAAATAATTCCCCTATTTGACGGTTGGTCATTTCTGTGTATTTCTTTATGAAATAGATGGTCGCGTTCCTCAGATTACCTTGTGCTCGGATAAGATCATCTGTCGATACCCCAAAATGCTCTGACAGGATAGCCATAATATCCTTCGCCTCAATGGATGATCGAAGATCACGACGGTATGATACATCATCCCTTCTCAATAGGCTGTCATTAAGCCTTCCAAGTGATTCTTTGATAAACGATTTCTTTCCGAGAATCAATCCGCCATATACATTTTTCAACGGGCTCTCTAATCCATCAGCTGGTGCGTTTTCAACAAAATCTCGATATTTATTCGGTGCTTCAGTGTTCTTTTTGGACGTCATTGCCCAGATAAGATCCCGATATACAATATTCTCGCCTTTTTTTTTAATGAACGAAGAATAGCTACTATAAGGATAACCTTGTGGATTCTCAACTATTCCAGCATTTACTGGATTCAGGTGAATATATCGGCTCAACTCCAAAAGATAGTTGTCCCGGTCTATTAAAATGGCCTTGTATCTACCCTGAAAGAGGTGTCCAATTCTCCCTTTTCTTCTGTTAATGTAATTGGTATAGGACCCATTGATATAGTGCATTAATTTATTGAGATTTGGTTTACCTGTTTCAATTAGCAGGTGGTAGTGATTGCCCATAAGAACATAGGCATGCAGGCGATAGGAGTATTTCTCTATGGCTGACTCAAGATAGGATTTGAATCGTCGGTAATCTGATTTAGAAAAGAAGATCTTCTTTCTCTCATTCCCGCGGCTGGTGACGTGATAGAATGCCCCCTCATACTCTATCCTCAATGCCCTTGCCATATAGAAAACCTCCTGTGCTCAACATACTCACACAGGAGGTTTATATCAAACATACATGTCACATGTCAAGGGCTGACCCCATTTTACCATTTTACTCGTGGGGGACAATACAGGGCCTCTCACTGAACCATACAACTTGGATAAGGGATGATTGTCAATTACCCAGGGTAATATGTCGGATAAACGTAACGATTAGGTGTATGGTTCGCTATAGGTGAGAGACTCGCTGAACAATATATCCAAAGTTTTTCAAAAACTTAATGGATAGGTTTGTAAAAATAAAATCTTTAATGATAACTGATTGAATTTACAGTAACTTCAATTTTCCTTGACAGGAGCATTATAGGATGTCCCCATTGATACAGAAGGACATCCTTTTCACTGATAGAAGTCATTTAATGGCGATTCCGTTTTTTTACCACAGCCCTTTATTAAGAAAAGTCTCTTTTTTCACTCCACTTGCTGTAACCAAATAAGGGCTGTTTTCAAACATTTTGTCACTCACTTCTATTGAAATAATTCGAACGTTATTTTCCGATATTTCAAGTCTTACCTTACCCATCAGTTTTGGTTGTTCATCATCTTCACATTTTATCGTGCTTACAATTACATCATCTTTAAGTGATCGATTTACAATACAACGTCCGTTTCCATAGACAACAGCCTTTGATTCAATATATAAGAAAGCGTTTAGGTCCATATATGCATCTATTGAATAATATTCATCAATGACCGCGTTATAGCCCGTTCCATTATGCATTCTTTGTTTAATGATCACGGTTCCCTTACAATTGTTTGAATCAAATGGACTAAAGGAGATAAGAGGCTTTTCTAGAAGTCTGGCTTCCGGAAGAAATCCTTCCTCATCATTTTCCATAGCATCGCCGTTAATATGTGGTGGCTTGTTCGTTATTCTGGATGTTTTTGAATCATAGGCAACTAGATAATACCTAACTGAATGTTGATAATATATTTTGGATACATAAACAGAAATATATTTAGTATATTTTACTCTAAATACAATATAGTCACATTCGGACGACTTATCATATCTATAAAAATCTGTTCTGCATTCTTTAAGAAGATATCGTATTTTATTTGCTACTATTTCAGGAATATTCTCTCTCAGGCTATCTTTGTCATTATATGTGGCAAAATCATTATCGGATCTCACAATAGCCTTCATAGTCAATTCATCATTCTTATCTGTATTCTCAAAAGCGTCAGAAAAACCTGTTAACAATAGACAGCTTACGAATAAGAATAGGATCAGTCCCACTCTCAAGGATTCCTTTTGAATAAACATACTATCTCCTTCCAAACCTGTCATTTTCCTTTAGGGATTTTTTCATAAAAATTAATATAAATCGGACCTGGAGGGATTCCTTTTCTCGGATCCCCGACACTCCAAAATGGACCATAGGATTTTACTATACTTTGATCCCACCCCCACTCTGGACTAATACCAGGATGAGTTGCGTTTGGATCTATTGGAAGTTGATAAAAGTCTACATTCGGATTATTTTTAATTGCTGGATCCACTTCAGGGAACTTAGATCTGTCATGATAGTTCTCCGCCAAAAAATTTTCGTAAGGATTATTGGGGTCTGGCGTATCTCTCTGCACATCCGGATTTCTTTCCGTACCTATTAAATCCATAGCAGCTCTTGCTAGTTGTAACTCTTCTGACGATACTGGATTCCATTCTGATGGGTGATATATGTCATTTACGCTTGGATTTTCAGTATTCTCAGTTGGATAAACACCACTACTTTCTCCCCAAGAGATTTCACTGATATCTTGATCATCTTCTGAGGGCGTATTAGAATTCTCACCTCCATCGCCAGGTTGCTCACCACCTCCACCGCCAGGTTGCCCACCACCTCCACCAGGTTGCCCACCACCTCCACCACCAGATTGCCCAACATTGTTTCGCAACAATCCCCAAGGGTCAAATAATTCCCACCACAACCAATCGGGATATGGTGCAGGAGGCCAAGCATAGATATATACATCATCCAATAGACAATCGCCTCCAAATGGACTACATCCATACCCTTCATGCCCACTCGGATCAACGTATATCAAAGGATTATTCAGGCAATAGGTGTACCGATTCAGGGATTGGGGGTTAAAGGGCTGCGGGACTATGGTGTCCGCGCTGATAAACCGACCTATTACGGGATCATACAACCTTGCGTTGTAATTGTACAGCCCGTTTTCAGTATCAAACTCCTGGTCGGTAAAAAGATAGGATGTATCTGTTATCTCCCCTGATCCCGGTCTGGGACTCCCGAAGGGCATGTACTGGGTCGATTCCGTCTCGAATCCGCTATCGTCGGTCATTATAGTGGAACTTCCGAGATGATCTTTGTGGAGGTATGTGTGGGTTGTGCCTTCGACCTGTGCTACCCGCAGATTACCGACGAAAATGTATTTGACCGGAGTTCCTCCCTTTATCTCAAAATGATCACCCAAGTAATAGGTGGTCATACCGCCTACGACCTCTTTTTTATACCTCTGACCAAAACCGTCATATCGATAGTTAACCGTCGTGCTTGTGCTTCCCCTTACACTCGTCACTTGGGTCGGCATATTGTCCGCGTTATAGCTTATTGTCCTGGTTCCGACCTGAGACGTGTCTGTAAAATCAGGGCCTGAAGTCATGTTTCCGTTATCATCGTAAGTGTAATTATAGGGTGACCCGTTCAGACTTATGTTCTGTACGGCATGCTTGTGGGCGGCATGGTATGAGGTAAAGTTGAAATTGTCGGTGCCCATGCTCTTTGAGGTGATATTGCCGATGTTGTTATAGGCGTATGACGCCGTAATAGCACTATTGGTTCTTTCCTCTATGAGCCTGTGAAGGTTGTCATAGGAATAAACAAAGGTCCTGTTATTATGGGTATCGATTATGGTATCTATATCGCCTGCTGGTGTGTATTGGTAATCCTTATACTGAATAATATTGAAGTTTTTATCCCTGGTCTGTATCCCTTTAAGTCTCATTGATCTGGAATCATAGGTATACCATGTAGTAACGCCGTTACCATGGTTTAGAGTACTTATCTGGCCTGAGGGCGTATAATAGGTGATCTTAGCGTATTCTTCTGAATCAGATCCGGTTGCCGTGTACAGGAGATTATTGCCCGGATAATATGCGTAATCTACTTCATAAGCGTCAGGATAGGTGATCTTTGTTACCTTACCTGACAGGTCATAGTTGTATCCGGTGGTAAACGTTCCGCTTCCATTTATCCACTTTGTGACCTCCCTTACCCGACCCATAGCATCATATTCATCATATCGTGTATAAGTGTCGATCTGAGGCGGCAAATTCTCTTTTGTCACCTTATAGAGTTGGCCTATTCCATTTATTCCCTGATCGTATGTATATACTATGGGATAATCACTGGAGTAGTTTTCTTCCTCAAGCCTGTTCAGTTCATCATAGTAGAAAGTCTTTACCTGGCTTTTAGCATCTGTCTGGGTCGTGAGGTTTCCATTCGCATCATAGGTGTAGGTCCAATAGCCCATGTCAGGGTCATCCATGTTCTTTTTCCGGCCAAGGGTGTCATAGTTGATCTCTGTTATATTCCCAGCAGAATCTTCTACCGCGAGGAGATCTCCTGCCGCGTTATAGTCATAATAGGTATGAAGATTCCCCTCCTCTATGACTTGGAGGATCCTACCGAGATAATCCTTTTTCGTGGTCTTGTCCTTCCCATCCGCGTCAGTGATAATCGTACTTAAACCTTGATAACTAAAGAAAGCAGACACGGTGCCGTATTCACCGTCAGCTTTAGTTATGGTTGACGGTCTACCCCGATCATCATATGTCGTCTCCGTATAAGGGTATACAACAGGCGGTGAGATGGGATATCGAGGCGAACCCGAGGCATAGAACGGACCGTTGTTCCGATAGTTCCGGCCCATCTCATCATATTCGTTTGTGTTCACAACGAGTTTGTTGTTATGGCCATAGCTGATAGCCTGGACAGGCCGACCAAGACCGTCAAAATATTGGTATGTATCAATATAGGAACTCCCGGACTCCTTGACGCTCTTATGGACCCTTCGAGGGAATGTAGCGTCATAGTATTCATATTCCGTATGCCCTCCATCCGGATAATAGACATCCATAAGCCTGCCAAATTCATCATAAGCATATTGGGTATGGTTGTCGTTTTCATCCCATGAATCGGTTATTGTGCCGTAGCGATCGTCATAGTCCATTTCAACTTCATGGGTTGTGCCGCCTCCGGTAGAGGGATATCGAATCCTTGTGGGAAAAGTGTATGTGGTATCGTAGAAAACCATTGAGGTGTTGCCATTGGGATCAGTGCTTGTCTTCAGGTTTCCATAGGTGTCATAAGTATAACTCACAACCGGATTCGTCCCTTCACTATACCAAAAGGTTTTTGTTTCGAGGTCGCCGTTGCTGAAATAGGTGTAATTGATTTTCCTTACTAATCCACTCTGGCTCCCGGAAACAGCCTGAGAAGTGAGTCTCCAGGTCCAATTACCTTTATTCGTCCATGCATTTGTCGTGGTGATATTCTCCGCGTCCGTGCCGGAGGTGGTGATCGTCATGGTATTTCCATTGTTATTGTTATAGGTGTAATTCTTCTGAGTATATACGGTCACACTGTCCACAAGGTCTGTTCTTTCCTGGTCGAGCCTGACAAAATAGGACTCACTACCTCCTACCTGAACCTTACTCCGGGTGAAGATCGTCCTTTTATAGTAATCCTGGGCCCCAGGCTCTCTGAACTGGATCTCCTCGGCACGGCCTTTTTTATACTCATCATCCGTATTGTACCAGGTTTCAACAGTGGTATTGTCGGGATTGGTCTTTTGAACATAGCCGAATCCCCTGAACTCCCTTGTTGCATCGTCATAATATCCATCCGCGTATTCCAAGGTAGTTCCCGAGATAACGCCGTTTCCATCATTAGTCTCGATTTCCGATACGGGATAAACTACGAAGGGTATGTCGCCGTTCGGATAAAGGGATGATTTGGTGTATGAGATGGTTGTTCTGCCGCCAACATGGTTATTGATGAGCTCTATCCGATCAGCCGGGCCATCACTCTGGGCAAGAGAAACATAGACACGGTCAACGCCGTCCTTGATCAAATCGGCCATACCGTCGCCGTTAACGTCTGCTAAATAGACTTGGCCTGATCCTCCAGGCCCGTATGCTGTTATGGGTGATCTAAATGTTCCATTACTATTGGAAATAAAGGTGTAATTATTGTAACCATCGCTTTGGACAATATCCAAGAGGCCGTCCCCATTGACATCTCCCATGCCCATATTATCGGAAACGCCATTCGGAATGGCGTTTCCCTGGAGAGAAAAGGAACCGTCACCTTTGGAAAGGTATGTGTATCCATGACCGACGGTATCGTTCACGACAATATCGGCCAGTCCGTCGCCGTTAATTTCTGAGAATGTGTTATATCCGGGTGTACTTAATCCACTCACTGTTTTATAACTGGATGAAAACGTACCGTCGCCCTGGGCCAGATATGTATAAGCAGTGCCATAGGTGTTGAGTTTTATCAGATCTGAATATCCGTCTCCGTTCAGATCGGCAATCATTATTCTCCCTTCGCCAACGCCTCCCATACCTGTGTGAACGCCGTAGCCGCTCGACTGAAAGGAGCCGTTACCATTCGATAGACAGGAATAGACCGTACCGTTTACATTATGCCTGATAAGATCCACGAATCCGTCACCATCTATGTCGGCAAGGAAAATCGCGTGTGTCTCGGGGCCCCATGTGCCTATACCGCTGCCGAAGCTGCCGTTCCCAAGCGAGAGAATCGTCCATACATCTCCATAGTTGCCGTTAAACACTATATCATCCCATCCGTCATTGTTTACATCTATCACACTGATACTCACGCGGTCAGGATAAATGTACCCAAGCTCACGGAGCTGACATTCCGTAAATGTGCCGTCACCTTCCGATAGAAGGGGTATGACGTACAATCTGACTTGACTCCCTGCTGGTACGGTAGAATACTTTATGAGATCTGTCAGGCCATCACCGTCGATGTCACCGAATAAGAAACCGCCCGGAGTCGCGTTTACGTAGGTAGTCTGGGAAGGGCCGAATGTGCCGTCTCCCCCCTCCAACCAACCGAATTCTGTCGCAGGAAGGGTATATGAGGAGGAAGTTCCCTCCATCTGCACACTTTGAAGCTGAGATCGACCGTTTATAGTGTTATATTGGTATGTGAGGTTATATTTCCTTACGGTTTGAGTACCTGAACGAACCTCGATACTCTTAAGGCGCTTTAAGGTGGTGACACGGTATTTGGTTTCATATGAGACCTGAACATCATCCCGACTCTCCAGGTTAAATATCACGGATTTTGTGGCAGCAAGACCACCCTTCGCCGTATACTTGATCTCGGAGGGATAGATCTGATTATTGTTTCTGGTGTAGGTTATGGTCATATAGTTACCGTTTTTGTCTAGAACCTTGTCAAGAAACCATTTGAATATATCCTGTCCGCCATTGAAAACCTGTCTTGAATTGTACTGAGTGCCATAGTAGAATTTTTTCCCGGATTTTGTTATGGCTACCCAGCCGCCTGCCGGATTCTTATAATACTTGGTAAAGGAGCCTTCTATCTTGGCACCGTAATAGTTGCTGCCCCAGTCGCTGCTCCTGGAAACAAGATCTTTGGAGCCAACCATAAAATCATCCCCACTGTAATCGACGCCGTATTTGGTGGACCTCTGGATAAATCCCATGTCAATGTCCCAGCCAACGCCGACCAGACCGTTACCTGCGTAGCTGTTATAGCTGAGAGAGATATTAGGTTGCATGCCGTTTCTGCCTGGAGGAACGGCAATGGGGATACCATAGCTCGCAGCACCTGTGTAAACAGAGCTTACCGCGACGGGGTGGTAGAAGACCCCTCCTTCAGAGCCTGTTCCCGCACCACCCATTTCCATTGACATACCCGTGGTGTCCGTATCAGTCTCGGATACATCAGTCTCTTCCTCTTCGTCTTCCTTTTTCTCAGCATTGTCATCAGGCTTATCCTTTTCTTCGTCCGGTTCGGCAGGTGAAACAACCGGACTGTTATCGGCTTCTTTGACCCTTGACTCCTCTTCATTGACCTCTGAATCTGTTGCGGGCTGGGAAGCACTATCCGAGGTGTCGGAAGTCGCTACACCTTCCTCTGTCTCTGCTGTTGTTTCCTCGGCCATAGCGAAGATTGGAACGGACATACAAAACCCGACAGTCAATAGTATCATTATGATATGACTCTGAATCCCTTTTTTGATCTCCATTGATAATCCTCCATTTTTGTCAGGGGCGGTAGGGCCCGGCAAATGTCTTTCCTTCTCATTAATCACAATCGCACGAACCGGACTGTTCATCATTTGAGGTCATCATTGAAAACGGTTTAAAGGTGCTGAGATTTAGGGTTAGGATTAGGATTTTACGTAATTTCAAACTGTTACGCCTTGAGTTCTATGCTGGGAGCCCTGCAAGAAGAGAACAGAACTCAGGTATTCAGTTTCGAGGCACGAAACAAAAACATATCCATATTATTTTGTCAATCAGTAGAAACCCTGATTTTTTGATCAGGAAAAGGATGAGAGGGGGGTTAAGAGGTTTCCGCCTTCGCCCAATTCGACCTCCTCGACAAGCTCGGGACAGGCAAGCTCAGGGCTTCCCGCGGTATTGCACGGGACAGGTCTCTGCGACAAGCTGGGTTAGTGAAAAAACGATCGCTTCGTTTGTTTGGGTGGTCGCCCAGACGGGACAGACTGCGTCCGTTTGCAGTAAACAGTAGATTGTTCGGAAGAAAAGTCTGTGATGGCACGCAGTAAGTGTAGAAGAGGGGTAGTTGAATCACTTTGATTCCGGGTTATCCGGTTTCAGCCCCTTCGGAAAAACCACTTTTCCGCATAGGCTCAAATCATAGCCCTCCAACCTATCACTCAGGTTTCTAAAGGCGGGTTCATGCAGAATACCCAAGAATAGTTGGACGCCATGTTCAAAAAAGCGGTCCTTTGAGACAAGGAGGTCGTATCTCTCCCAGCGAAGAGGAATGAAATCCAGGGCAAGAAGCTGCGCGACAGGCCTGATGGCGGGGCTTGCATCGGCGCGGCCTGAAAGGACTTCCAGACCCACGTCCATGTGACCACGAAATTCCCGCTCATACCCTTCAATCTCCGTCCCCCTAAGACCGGCCTTTTCAAGTTCATGATCAAGGAGAAGACGTGTACCCGTCCCTTCGGGACGATTGGCGATCCTGATTCCGGGTTTTCCCAAATCGGAGACGCCCTTGATGGCCTTTGGATTTCCCTTGGCAACCAAAAATCCCTGTTCTCTCCGGCAGAAGTTGACAATGGCTGGCGAATCACTTCTCAATTCCCGGTGCGCGAAGTCAAAATTGTATTCCTCTTCATCATCCTGCAGAAGATGGCTGGCTGCGATATGACATGTCCTGCTTCCCAGGGCCTTAAGCCCTCCAAGACTTCCCACATTCCCAAAAACCGCCAGGTGGTCAGAGTGAAGGCGATTGAAAAGACCGATGGCTTTCTCCAGCAGGATGTCATGACTTCCCGCAAGGATGAGAATCCCGACGGAGGGGGGAAGACGAACTGTTTTGGGGTAGTTGATAATATGGCTATCCAGCCATTGTTCCACTAGTGCCCTTGGGAAGAGCCATTTGCCTGTGACCTTTGTGGCTGGAAGCCCTTTGTCTGAAATCAGGACGTAGATCATCTTTTCATTGACATCGAGCAGTTCAGCGACCTCTCTCGTGCTAAGAAAGTTCTTTTCTTTTTCCATAATTTCTCCTCTTCCTAAGGAAGGTTCCCGGTTCAGAGTTCACTGTTCCGGGTTAACTTCCAAACCTTTGAACCCCTTGGCTCGCCATAGCGGAGCGATGGCGGCTGAATCCCTCAACCTTGAACCTCTGGAACCTAAAAGACTTCAATCCCATCTGCAGGGCATATGAGCCATACGTCCTCTCCCAAAGACAAATGTAGATTTCCGAATACCTCCCTTGGGACCAAGACACTCAGGGGGATTCCCACATCCACCAGGACCCGCACCTGGTTCTGCCCGTCCGTAAGCTGTATGAGTCTCCCTCTTAAGGTGTTTTCTTTCGATGAATCGCCTTCATCCCGACTGATCCTCAGTCTCCTCGGATCCATGGAGATTCTCACGGAGCCCGACTTGTCAGAACGTACCCGAAATCGGAGCCCTTTTTGAAACACACAGTATTCAAGACCTTTTTCATCCCTTTCCAATCGACCACTAAAGATGTTTTCATAGATGGATTCTGCAACCTTCCCTTCATAGAGAAAAACAGTCGCCTGTGCGAGTTTTGAGGCTTGGAGCATGTTGTGGGTCGTGAAGATCACTGATATCCCTTTTACCCTGTTAATCTCCGCGATGATCTGTTCAATGGCCACCTGGTTCTCAACATCCACATTACTCGTAGGTTCATCCAGGAGGATGACTTCGGGAGAACAAGCCAGGGCCCTTGCCATGGCGACCCTCTGGGTTTCACCGCCTGATAGTCTATGGGCCTTTGCGTATCTGAATCCACCCATGCCCACAAGTTCCAGGAGTTCTTCCACGATTCCATCCCGCTGTTCCCTAGGTATCTTGCGTATTCTCAAAGGGAACTCCACATTCTTTGATACGGTGGAGGTAAACAGGATAGGTTGTTGTTGAACAAGCACGACTTTCCGACGCAATTCTATCAGGTTGCCGTTACTGAAATTTACCTTCTCTCTTTCAAACCAGACCTCGCCGGAACTGGGTGATGATAGAAAGGCCAGAATCTCCAGGAGGGTGGTCTTTCCGGCGCCGTTCGGACCCAGGAGACCCAGGATTTTCCCCTTTTCCAGGTAAAGCTCTTTCAGGTCGAGAACCAGCCGCCCATCGTAGACCTTTTTCAGGTTTTTCAGATTGTAGATCATCCCGTTTACACCCTGGTCCTGCCCTGGAGGTAATTGAAGAAGATATTGACCGCAAAACTCACGACAAGCAAAAGCATACCAAGGGCCACACTCAACACAAACTCCCCCTTATCGTACTCCAGGGCCATGGTGGTCGTCATCGTCCTGGTAAACCCTTTGGCATTACCGCCCAACATCATGCTGATTCCCACCTCAGCAATGACCCTCCCAAAGGCCGTAATCATGGATGCCATGATGCCAAAACGGGCTTCGCGCAGAATCACCTGGGCGGTCTGAAGCACATTGGCGCCCAGGGTTAGGGCCGTCTCACGATACCGATCGTCAATGCGACTGAAGGCACTAATGGTGAAAGTGGTCACAAGGGGAATGATAAGGATCACTTGACCGATGATCATGGCCTTCGGGGTGTATAAAAGGTCCCAGGGACCGAAAATGCCCCTCCTGGATATAAAGGTATACACAAAGAGCCCCACTACCACGGTGGGCAGGGCCAGCAAGGTGTTCAAGACGGTTATGAGAAGACGTTTTCCGTGAAACTCCCTGAAGGCAATGAAAAAACCTGTCGGAATGCCCACGATACTTGCGAGGAACGTGGATATGCAACTCAACTTCAATGAGAGAGCGACGACCTCTAAAAGCTCCGGATCCATAGATCCAATGAGCATTACTGATGATAAAAAGCTGTCAATCAGGAATTCCATGATTCTGATGAAATGTCTAAAATAAACGCGATGCTTCCCGGTATATTTCCGTAAGTCTATTTTGCATCCGGAACGGCATCCGGGAAGAAGGCTTGTTGCCCCTGAATCTTGTACCCGGCGATCAGGGCCTGGCCCCTGGGGGATACTATCCATTTTGCCAACTGATCCGCCCACTCGAACCGGACGCGGGGATACTTCTCCGGGCTAACGGGAATGATTCCGTATGGATTGAAGAGCTCCGGATCTCCCTCACAAAGAATCTCCAGGTCCAAGCCCTGTTCTCTGCCATATTTGTATTGCAGGTAAGTCCCACGGTCAGCCAGGGTGTATGCCTGTTTCTCTTCCGCAAAGGTCAAAGCCTTCCCCATACCTTGACCGATAGAAAAATACCACTCCCCAAGCCCCACAGGAGTCTGAAAGAGAAGCGCCTCTTTCTTTCCGTTTTTAACCACCCAAGTGGTTTGACGCTCCAATGGCACTCCAGAAGCTTCCCACAAGCTCAGTTCTTTCATATGGGTCCCGCTGTCATCCCCACGGGACACAAACCCGGCCCTTGACCGGGCAATCTTTCTCAGGGCTATGACGGCATCATGCTCTCCCTTGACCTGGGCAGGGTCAAGAGAGGGACCGAGGATGACAAAGTCATTGTGCATCACTCCCAGCCGATAGGCACCGTAGCCATCGGCAACAAACTTCTCCTCTCTTGCTTTGGCATGGACAAAGATCACATCCACATTTCCCTCCATGCCGTCCCTGATGGCAGCCCCGGTCCCCTTGGCAAAGACCTTAATTTTTATGCCGCTTTCCTTTTCAAACTCCGGCAGCAACACATCAAGCAATCCGGAATTCTCAGTGCTTGTGGTGGTGGACATCTTCAGGAGTTTGTCAACGCCTTCCATATCGCCCATAGAGGAAGTTGAAAACAGAAATGTTCCCAAGATCAACAGTAAAAACCTTTTCATTGCATCTAACCCTTGTCTTCAAGTTTGTCGACTGTCATCGGTTGTCCTCGCTGAGTGGGGAAGAAGCCAACCGGTTCATTTGATCAGCCCTGCAAGGACAATTACTTTATAAGTCATCATAAGTCAAAGAAAAACGGGAATTACATCATAGCTACCCGTAATGCGTTGGAATAACTCACAACAACTCAATCACATCGAAATTGCTTTTTCGGAAAAATGCTTGCACCTCAGCATGATAATGGATCACAATAGCCCAAGTATAGGCCTTTACCCTACTGAGACTAGAAGAGATATGACATCTTCTTGATTACAAAGGGAGGCAATTCCATGAAAAAATGGTTGTTCTTCGGAGTAATGGGGATTTTCTTTTTCCAATTTCACTCCCAGGTTCTGGCGCAGTTCGTGATGATCATTCCTTCGGACAGTATGGTCATGCAAGAAGAGGATAGGGAAGTCAAAGTGACTCTCTCCTATTCACATCCCTTTGAAGGCAAGGGAATGGACCTGGAAAAACCATCACAATTCGGCGTGAAGAATAATCGCTGGAAAAAGAGCCTCATCTCTCGGCTGGATAAGACACACGTTATGGGACATAAAGGATGGGAGGCCACCTACAGACTTGCCCAATCCGGTGTTTACATATTTTACATGGAACAAGAGACCCTATGGGTTCCGGATGAAGACCATTTTGTCTCTCATGACGCAAAGACGGTGGTCGCCGTCTCAGGGTCTGAAAAAGGCTGGGATGAGACGGTGGACCTTACCATGGAGATAGTCCCTCTAACACGACCTTTCGGCCTTTACACAGGTAATGTCTTCCAAGGCGTTGTCATTCTAGATCGAGAGCCTCTACCTTTTTTGAAAGTCGAAATTACCTATTATAATGAAGACGGAAAAGCTGTCGCCCCTGCGGATTTTATGGTCACTCAGGTTGTTAAAACAGACCGTAACGGCGTCTTCACCTACGCCGCGCCCAGAGCCGGATGGTGGGGCTTCATGGCACGAAACTCTTCCCGGAAGATGAAGCGGGGTGGAGAACAAAAAGAGCTTGAATTTAGGGCTACCTTATGGGTCGAGTTTTTTGATTGGAAGGAAAAATGATTCAAAGGAAGGATCCCTCACAGGCCTAAGGATTTGAGGGTCAAAACGAAACCTACTTAGTGCCCATCCAGAAACGGCCCTTTCCCCCAATCTCAGCGTCACGCTCAGATTCTAATCCTCGAAATACTACACCGTATTCCTGTGGTTACAATCTTCGCGTTCCTTGACCTTGAGCAAAATTCCTCGTTTCTGGATGGACACTACTTAATACAGACCCTTCGGACCTCCTGAAGATCGGTAACCCCTAGAAACACCTTTCTAATCCCATCCTGTAGAAGAGTGGTCATGCCGTCTTTTATGGACTGCTCTCTCAACTGCTCCATTCGGGCCTTTGTTTGAATGAGGACTTTGATTTCATCTGACCCATCCAAAAGCTCGGCAATAGCGGTTCGTCCCTTATATCCCGTATTATTGCACTTACTGCATCCATTGGGTCTGTAGAGGGTTAAATCATCGCTGAAAGGAAAACCCAGTGCTTCAAAATCCCCCTCATATGCCCTCACGAGGGCATCATATTCTGCACGGGTTGGATGATAGGCCTCCTTGCAGGATTTGCACAGGGTTCGAATGAGCCTCTGAGCCAGGATACCCAAAATCGCATCTGAGAAATTGAAGGGATCCATACCCATTTCAAGAAGCCGAGTGATGGTTTCCGGCGCGCTATTGGTGTGCAAGGTACTGAATACCAGATGACCGGTCAAAGACGCCTCTATGCCCGTTTCCGTCGTCTCTTGATCCCTCATCTCACCCACCATGATCACATCCGGGTCGGCCCGAAGAAAAGAACGCATGGCTGCCGCAAAATTGAACCCTATTTTAGGGAGTACCTGGACCTGCCGAAGACCTCTCTGGGTGATCTCTACCGGATCCTCGGCCGTCCAGATCTTTTTGTCTGGTTTGTTGATATAGCCCAACGCCGCATGAAGGGTCGTCGTTTTGCCACTTCCGGTGGGCCCCACCACGAGAACAATACCGTAGGGCTTGGTGATCATTTTAATCAGAAGACTCAGGTCCCTTTCATTCAATCCCATGGCATCCAGAGGAATCGGTTCCCCTGAAGTCAGAATACGCATGACGACATCCTCCTCCCCACCCACTGTGGGGACGGAAGCCACCCTCAATTCAATATCAAGGGGAGAGTATCTTTTGAACTTTATCTTGCCGTCCTGTGGCTTTCTGCGCTCCGCAATATCCAGGTCGGACATGATCTTTATTCTTGAGACAATCGCCCGCTTGTAGTGATAAGGAATAGTCTGGTAAATATGACAGGTCCCGTCAATCCTAAACCTGACTTCAGCCCCCAGTTTTCCCGGGTAGGGTTCGATGTGGATATCTGAGCTGTTCTTTTGGTAGGCATCCGTTATGATTTTGTTGACGAGTTGAACGATAGCACTATCATCTTCGGTGAGTATTTCGCTGACATCATCCCAATACTCGTCCGAATCCGAATCCAACTTGCCCAAGATCTCATCGATAGTCCCTTCATTTATATCCTGTGGCGCCCCATAGAAATATTCCAGATACTGCAATATATCCTCTTTCAGCCCCACAGCGAACTCGTAGCTTTCAGCGTGAATCAGGGACTTCACACTATCGATCTTGTCTAGGCGTTCCGGATTGTCAACAAGGATCTTGACCTTGCCATTCTCCGAGCCTAAAGGCACCCAGAGGTTCCTCTTGAGATAGACACGTTTCAGTTTGGCCAACAAATCGCCGGGGATCGGGGCATTATTATTATAGGGGATGTATTCACACTCATAATACTCGGCTAAGGATCTCCCCACCTCTTCTTTCCTCACCTTTAAGAGGTTAATGAAGATGGATTCTATTGGCTCTTTCCTCTCCCGAGCCGTCTTGATGGCCTTCTCCAGTTCCTTTTCAGTGATAATATTGTTTTTAATGAGGTAATCGAACTTGGTCCTTTTCTTCTCTGTTTGTGACAGCTTCATCTGGTTGTAAATGGCAATACCCAGAACCTTTGCCATTTCCACCGCTGAATTCTCATCTTCTTTCGAAAATCGATCGCCGTTCTTCTTGTTGACGAGCTGAAGCACCCCTATCACATATTTCCTATATAATATGGGAAGACTCATGATCTGTTTTGTCAGGTAACCCGATGATTCATCCCAGCTTCTGTCAAAAAACAAATCCTTATTGATCCTGGCCAATTCGTCTCTGTCATAGGCATTAGCAATATTGACTGTCTGGACAGTATTGGCCGTGTACCCGGCTATACTCTGGTTGTTGATGGAGACCCGGATTTCTCTCTGCTCATTTTCCGACCTAAACCGCGAGTAGATCTCTTTCTTCTTACCTTCCACCACATAGATCGTTATCCGATCCGCATCAAACAGGCTTAGAATGTCTTCCTTGAGATTGATAAGGATATCATCGATATTCTTTGCAGAATGAATTTGATTGGCTATATCGTGAAGAGCCTTGTAGTAATTTAATTCTTGATTCTCATTGGATAGGTCTTGCTCTAATACCTGACTCATATTCAGGCCCCTTTGTGCCGTATTTTCATTACGAACAATATCTTCATCTTAATGGATAATGATACCATATAAGAGGCACCTATATCAAATCATTCAAAGGAGTCCACCGCTGGGCAGAAAGGTATGGAAACGGACCTTCAGGGATAAAAATGTCGGGAAACAATTCTCTCAACATCAAGATAGAATGAAAGTCAAAAGGCCTGGAAGCCAAAGATCCAAAACCTGGAAAGGCTCCCCCCTTTCATAAAAAGACTGAAATGGGAAAACGGACGGGGTATCTTTTCGCAATATAAAGACACAGTCAACAGCACATTACAAGTGAATTCAGTTGGTTATGCATCATTGGGACTGTCCTTAAAATTGACAATACTCGTCATAGGGTGGATTTGTTTTAAAGTGAATTTCTCTTTCAGTTACTGGTTCTTTTGATAACCACGTATATCTATTCTTGATAAGAGAAAATCCCTGTTTCGTCAGGAGTTCTTTGAGATAGAGATTCGGCAGGTACCACTTCCTGGTCTTGTCGTCATATTTTCCAACGGTTTTCAGGAGGTCACTGTGCGCAGAGACCATCAAATCAAAGGCCGTTTTTCCCATACCCAAAACGACTGAAGCGTGATCTATCCGGGTAAAACCATGTTTCTCCGAATTATACGCATTCCTATCAAAGCTGTTCGGAGTCAGGATCTCTTTTTCATGTCTCCCTGTCTCATCTTCTTTCAGTCTTTTGATAGCGTATAATCTCATGAACCGTAGAAAATCATTTCCTCTCTTCTTCAGACAAGATTTCGGGATTGACGAAAGTGTCAAATCAGGTCTGTTTTCGACTAATAAACGACAGTCGTCTCTTATTTTCTTGCCCCTCCATGAAGCTATTCTTTTCAATCTCGAATTTTTGTAATGACTGATGCTTCTTCCCAAATACTCCTTCGGGCTTCCCCCTCCATATTTTTTCAGGAAATCCAACTCCTCCTCTACTTCAGTGAAGAGCTCAAGTCCATTCTTCTTCCCCTGGATTTCCTCTTTAAGTCTTTCTGCCTCTCCTCTTAATCCTGATCTCAGAGCCCTTTCCGCTCTGTTTCTTAACTCCAAGGCACGTTTGTAAATCTTCTTGGGAACCGTTCTTAGTTCTCCGGATTCATACCGGTTATACCATTGGTTCAGAATCTGGCTAGGATTGACACTCAAACGGTCCCTCAGATAATCTAAAAGAGGCTTTATCTCTTCATAGAGAATCCTTTCCCTATCCTCAATCAAGTCATATTCCTCTACCCATTTCTTGATTTCTGACCTTTCAAACCCTTGATCCAAGAACTTCTGTTCCATGATTCGCTCTACACCGGCCTCAATTGTTTTCACTTCCCCGTAAAATATTCTATAGTCCACATAGTTCGTTTTTTTAGTTGGGTAGAGCTCTCTATAAAGATCTGCTTGGCTGATGCCTTCATTTAAAAACAACCATAATCTGACCATTCTTCTAAAGTAGTCTCCGTTGACCCTCTCTGGATCTTGAAGCGGTGGTTCCTCTCCAAATAGTATCCTGTAATCCTTTAATGAAAGCGATCTGATCCTTCCACATATCAAATTATACACCAGGGTATAAGGTAGATCCTTCTCCCGTGCCAGAGCCGAAATGTTTCCTTTGAAAACTCCACCCAGAAAGTTCTCCAGAATCTCTTGGGTCAACCGGATTCGGGGTTGATTTGAAGTGTCTGTTCTTGAAGACATTCTAAGAACCTCGAAATTCAAAAAACGAGAAATCCCTATACATTCAAGTCTCATACCATCCACTGTTATTTGTACAGAGACTTAAATCCGACCTTTTTAGTATAAATTAAGAACCATTTGCAGCGTTTCAAGGGAGGAAAGGAGTGAATTGGATGTGAATATCGGTGGTTGGCTCTTAAATGTGACCGGTTTGTGTTTTCCTGATTCTAGGAATGCTCCCCATTGGTCGTTTGACAGGGTTGGAGCTTGGGAATTCAGGGGAAGGGACAAGCGGGATCCCTCGGATGCTCAAGGAGATCTTTGGTCTGATCGAGACAACCCTAGTTAAACTGGCGTAAAACTCTATATTTAATCTGTTTCCCCTTCCTGTAAAGGGTCGTGTAGCGAAATCGGTCATCTTTACCGTTTCCATTGAAATCGTAGTCCGCTCGAACCTCCACATAGTAGGTGTTCACTTTATTCGTATCTTTGCCATAGATGATATAACGATGCTTATGTCCTGAAGGAAATGTGTAGGCAAGCTCAGGAATCTGATTCTCCTTCCCTTTTTTGATGTTGATTTTCCCATTCCTCGGATAGAATTCATCGTTTTCAGCAAAGTACAGGTCCTGAGCGTCCATCAAGAAATCCAGGGTCACGTCGATAACGACTTTCTCAGCCTTCATTTTATAAGCTGAAAAAGTGGGGACGGCAATGCCGGCTAGTATACCTAACATGGCGATGGTGGTGAGAAGCTCAATGAGGGTGAAACCGCTGTTCTGTATCTGATTGCCGGATCTTTCCATATGCGGACAATTCATCCCCAGTCCTCCTCCGTAAAAACGACATCCAAAATCTCCTCATTGCCGGTTTCCTTTGACCGGAGTTCGAAGGAATGGGGCGAGGGCCTCTCGTAGGCAAAATCATCGAGATCGTCTTGATCCAATTCTTCTGAAGAAATATACCGACCGAAAAGTTCTGACAATCCTGTAGGATATGTGCCCTCATGGTCTATTGAATAATCATAGAGGGCCTCATCCACCATCAACATTTTGACGAGAGGGTGCTCCGGTTGATCGAACGCCTCCGATATGGGCATTGTAGACCTGAAATAGATATTCATACCTATGAGGATCAAAGCTAAAACCATGAATATGGGAACAATTATACTCAGATAGGGGCTCTTTTTCTTCTTGGACTCCCGAATCTGTCGTTTTTCCTCTAGCTCCTCAAGCCGTTCTTGTGTCCCGTAAACCGCGTCGTGAGCAGCCTTCAGGGCCATACACTGCGTGCAGACAAATCTTTTTCCTTCTTGGGCGATGGCACAAACCCCGCAAAGGGGCTTATCGCATCGGGAACATCGGAGCGTGGCATCGCGGTCTGGATGATATACACACTTCATAAAGCCCCTCTTTTGTCATTCATCTTTGGGCCTCGCCTCAACCGGGTTTGTGAACATGTATTCAAGTTCTGTGAGATTGTAATCGATTTCCGTTGCCAGGAGCTGGGACAATGAATGAAGGGTGACCATGGCATTTTTGTCCGCATCTTCGGATCCCAGGCTCTTGACACGCTCCAGGAGCCCCTCGTTCACCTGCTGGACAAGAGAATACCGGTTTTCTAGGCTTGCCAGATCAAACTCCTTAATCAGACCGCGTTTGTATTCATAATACTGTCTGAGCAAAAACATGGAGGCGGCCCTGACCATGGTTTCTTCAATGGTGGCAAATGGAAGATGGAACCGGGCCATTGGTCTAAAGAAATCCATGACCGGACATTTGCTGGCGCCCATGATAATTGAGAAGATTGAAGACAATCCTTCCATCACTGACGTTTCTTTCGAATAGGTCCGATCGGCTGTGGCACAAATCACAGTACAATTATTGTAGGAATAGATGTCTTTAAATGTTTCCACCAACCCAACAATATTGATTGCGATGGGACAATAGGGATCGGTTTCGAGTTGCAGTGAACAGCATGGACACTGCTTGTAATCGAGTCGGGTCCAGTGGGGTGGATTGTCCAGACCTCCGTGAATCAGGTATAACGTATCAGGCTCAAGCTCCACCTTAACTCGAGTCGATGATCTGTTTTCCATCTGAAATTCATAGTCAAACCAGTAGGTTTCCATCACAGGCTATCGCAACCTCTTCTGTCTTCTCTCATAGAGTTAAAACATCACTGGCTTTCATTTTTGTCCAAGAAAAATCTAAGATCTGAGATCATTGAATTCCAGTACCCTTTTTGGATAAAAGCGATTTTATCTATTATAGCACAATTACACTCCTTTTTCCTAGATTATATGAAACGGGCTGTCTTAACAAAAAAATGTCCCTGAAAAACCTAAATCCCAAAGAAATGAGCGAATGAAGCTTGAGATCCCCATTTTTTCTCAAAACACACCATCATACCTTTCGCTGGGGTTTTCGGCCTCAACTGAGAGAAACAGGGTCAAAGATTTCACATGTAATCTTCATTTAGGAAACTCATCTTCTCAAAATACCCCGGTGCCATGGACAATCGAATGGAACCCACCTGGTCGATACGCATAATCTCGCACCCGACCTCTTCCAGTCTTCTAAGAGTCTCCAAGTGAGGGAACCCAAAGTAATTTCCGCGGCCACAAGAAATGATACACAGACTCGGCTTGACCGCCTGGAGGAATAACTCCGAACATGAACTCTTGCTGCCGTGGTGCGGAGCTAACAGAATGTCGCTCTTAAGGAAATGTCCGGCACTTGAAACAAGTGTCTCCTCACCCGCTTGCTCCACATCCCCTGGGAAGAGCACCGACTTTCCGCCGTAGCTCATTCTTAATACCAAAGAACGATTATTCGTTCCACCAGAATCCTTCAAAAATTTCGACTTGTCTTGATCTGGTCTCGGATGTAATACGTCGATTCTCACCCCGGAAATCTCCCTCCCTGTCATCAAATCTCCAGGGAAAAGCTTTTTGATCCCTTTTTCCTCAAGAATTTTCATCAGATTTTTATATGATTCGTTCTCCACATCGTCACCATTGGACCAGAATTCTTTTGCATGAAAATGGGAGGCAATGAAATGGAGACCGTTCATATGATCTGTCTGAGGATGGCTCATCACGAGATAATCCACGCGAAGCATCTTTGAACGCCAGAGAAAAGGGGCCACCACGTTCTTTCCCAAATCAAATGTACTCCGGGAAAACCCGCCCCCGTCAATTAACATCCTTTGTCTTCCTGGAAACCGTATTAGAGCAGAGTTACCCTGACCAACGTCAAGGAATGTCATTTCAAGATGGGGATTGAACCGTGTCTTATATGTCCAATAAGAGAAATCTACCGTAGTGAGAAGAAGGACGGACACAAGACCCACCTTTGCCCATGACCAGCGCCTAAAAAAAAAGATGAAAAAGACGAGGCCATAGAAAAGCAATATCTCGAAGGAGTTTGGTGTAACGACCCAAAAAGAAGCCCACGGGACTTGGCTCCAGAATCGGATGACCGCACTCATCCAATCCACGCCCCAAGCTCCAAGTTGTAGGACCAGTTCAGCCAGAGTTGAGGAAACAGGAAGGGCGGCCGCTGACAAGAGACCCAAAGGTATGACCCAAAGACCCATGATAGGCACCGCCATGAGGTTCGCTGGGAGTGCCACCAATGATACACGGTGGAAATAGAATGACACGATGGGGAACAGAAAGATCATGGCGGAGGTACTGACAGCAAGAAGCCCCCCCGAATACCTGTAGAGACGGAAAGAGAGACTCCCGCCTCTTGTATGCCCACCCAGAGGAGCAAGAATCTTTCTATAGATCGGAGGGGCCAACCATAAGATGCCAATAACTGCGCAGAAAGATAGCTGAAACGAAATGCCGAAGAGTGAATGGGGATTTATGGCAAGAATCGCAAAAGCAGCCACGGCCAGAGTCGACCAAGTTTCTTTTTCACGACCCATTACGATGGAAAGGAGATACGCGAGGGCCATAATCATAGCCCTTTGACTGGAGACCTGAAAGCCGGCAAGAAACGCACAAACGATTACAGGGACGCATGTCATGATGGCCGCCAGTTGTCTGATGTTCGTCTGAAGGGCAAATCGATAAGATACAGACAAAAGCCCCATGAAAAGGGCGTATGTTAGCCAGCCAACAAGTCCTATATGCAACCCTGAAACGGCAAGAAGATGTCCCAAACCGGCTCTATTGAAAGGTTCTCTTATCTTTTGATCGATATTTTGAGTCTCGCCGAGAATCAAGGCCTGGAAAAGAGCCTGATTTTCCGGGGAAAGATTCTTTTTAAAAAGATGTCTAATGGGTCTTCTCGCCTTCTCAAGGATGTTATGGAGAAAGCCCACCTCCCCCATTCCCATAGGTACAATTTGCCTTCCGTCTGATACCGCAGCAGCACAAGAAAAGCCCTTTAGATCCATGTCGAGTTCATAATCATAGCGACCGGAATTGTTGAAGTTCTCAAACGGCCTAAGGCGGGCTGGAAATCGTATCTTCTCCCATGGGCTGAAATCCCTGCCTTGATTGTATATGTTTATCTGGAGTTTTTCTCTAACCGACTTTGTGCTCCCTTTGTAGAGTAACGAATCCGCCCTGAGTACAAGCCTTACCACCTCCTCTCTCACCTTTGCCGGTTCAAGCACCGTCCCCTCAATGACCACCAACTCCCGCTGGTTGGCCAAGGGAAGTAAATCCGACTTCTTGTGGCTATTGAGATCGAGAAGAATACCGAGAAGAAAGAACGTATAGAGAAGGAAAAAAAATCTGGACCGGGAAGAGAGATATACAGAGAGGATCAGCGTGCAGCCGAATCCGGAAAAAAGGATAATGAAGAGGGATGGGTCGGGAGAGTATCCCGTATGTCCCACCAGGATACCACCTGTGAAACAAAGCAGAATGGGAATCAAGGGGCGATGAAACATCTTAGACTGTAGCGACTTATGTCATTGAGATTTGCTTTCTGATGTTTTGACCAGGGACAGGGGTTGAGAATCTCTGATAAAAGCAAGGATCACTCAGGTCTTTTCTCTCCAGATATGAGCACCGAGGCCTTGGAATTTCTCTTCCAGTGATTCGTAACCCCTATCCAAGTGGTAGATTCTTCCGACCTCAGTTCTGCCATCTTTGGCCACCAGGCCGGCCAGGATTAGAGATGCGCTGGCACGAAGATCAGTGGCCATGACAGGGGCAGCTAATAAACAATCCTTTCCTCGCACCAAAGCCTGGTCTCCGTTGATCTCAATATCCGCTCCCATCCTTTTGAGTTCACTGACGTGAATGAACCTGTTTTCAAATACGGTCTCTTTGATGATACTTGTACCCTTTGCTATACACATAAGCGCCATAAACTGGGCTTGAAGATCTGTGGGAAATCCCGGAAATGGCATGGTCTTGATGTCCACACTCTCAATGGAATCTGCTCCCTTCACACGAATTCGCCCGGTCATCGGCTCCACGTCTGCCCCTATAGACTGCAACTTCTCGATAACGGCTGACAAATGCTCGGGACAACACTTATCGACTATGATATCACCTCCTGTAATAACCGCAGCCACCATAAATGTTCCTGCCTCAATCCGATCAGGAATGATGGTGTGTTGTGCAGCTCTTAGGCTCTCGACACCTTCAACAAAGATAGTATCCGTTCCATCCCCTTCTATATGAGCTCCCATCTCGCGAAGAAACTCCGCTAGATCCTGAACCTCAGGCTCTTTTGCGGCATTGTTCAATATGGTCTGCCCTTCCGCTTTTACTGCCGCCATCATAACATTCTCAGTCCCGGTAACAGTGGGGATATCAAAGAAAATATTCGTCCCCTTCAATCGTTTTACCTGCGCGTTGATGTATCCCCCCTCCAAATACATATCAACACCCATGGATGCCAAGGCTTTCAAGTGGAGGTTTACAGGTCTGGCACCAATGGCACAACCCCCCGGCATAGATATCCTGGCCTTTCCAAGTCGGGACAGGAGGGGGCCGAGGAGCAGGATAGAGGCCCTCATGGTCTTGACGAGATCATAGGATGCCTCATCTTCCCTTAAATCGTCTGAATTGACATGAAGCACCCCTTCTTCTTCTTGGAAGACAACGCCCATGCCGGACATGATGGCTCTTATGGTCTGAATATCCTTGAGATGTGGTACTCGGGTAAGACGCTGGTCCCCCCCTGTCAAAAGGCAAGCAGCGACAATGGGCAGTGTAGCATTTTTTGCGCCACTCACTTTTACGGTTCCCTTGAGGGGGATGCCCCCTTCAAGCACAATCTTCTCCATGACTCACTCGGCTATGGCAAATGGAAACACTTCGGAAACGGTTTATTGAAGCTTTCTTATGGTATTTAGCCTATAATAGTCCATGATCTCTGGTCAATGAAGTATTCACATGCGAGAGGTGAATGACATTCTTTTCTTTGTGTTCTTAGGGCTTGTAGGTCTGTGACAAAGGACGATCATGGAGGCGAGGTTTATCGCAGATCCCACTTTGGGTAGACTGGCTAAGTGGCTCAGGGTCATGGGTTACGATACCATTTACCAGTCCTTCTATAGGAAAGACGATCTTACAAAGTTTGTCCGCGAGGGGCGCATACTTCTATCCCGACAAGAGGCGACTATCACACATTACCCCTCTTCCTTGCTGATCCGTTCGGATCACATAGAAGAACAGCTCCACGAAATGAAGGATATAGGAGCCATTACGCCCGACAGGTCTAGGTGGTTCACTAGGTGCCTGATCTGTAACATGCTCCTAAAAGTAGCCGACACCACAATTGCTCGCCAAAACGTTCCGGAGCACGTTATTTATCAGAGCCCTCCCGGGATTCGATTCTGCCCTTCTTGTAGTCGCTACTTCTGGCCGGGAAGCCATCGAGAGAGGATGAAAAAGCAGCTAGAAGAATGGGGGTTCTAGCGCAAACACCTGTCTCCCACCTGCAAGGGCGACTAACCTTTACAAGGGAATAGACGAAAAGGGCATGACCGAATCGATGATGGGGCACGCCCTCTCACTTAACTTGTCTACCCCGGGACAAGAAAGGCCTATTTCTTCTTTTTTCTTGCAGCGGCCTTTTTCTTCGGAGCGGCTTTCTTCTTTGCGGCCTTCTTCTTCGGAGCGGCCTTCTTCTTCGGAGCGGCCTTCTTCTTCGGAGCGGCTTTCTTCTTTGCGGCCTTCTTCTTCGGAGCAGCCTTTCTCTTCGGAGCAGCCTTCTTCTTCGGCTTAGTCTTTGCCGCGGCTTTAGCCTTCTTCAGCTGAGCTTCTAATTTCTTGACGCTGTTCTTTGAAGCTGTGAGTTCTTTGTTAACTTTTGCGAGTTTTTTCTTTGCCTGTCCTAACCTGTACTGGATTTGTTTAGCAGTTGCCATAGTCTCTCCTTTCTTGTTGCCTTAATCAAAAATCTTTTTGTAGAAGGATAATAATTCAAAAATAATAAAAAGTCAAGAGAATATATATGTGCGATGACAAAGTAACAGTAAGCTATGTTCAGTGATCGTTTATGCACTGTCCTAACAACCAAGTTATTAAAAGCAAATTCTTTATGGTTTATAGGGTCAGCATAAAGCGAAGTATAGAATAAATGGTTTCAGTATCTCAAAGGAGAGTTTAAGTCTAAGCAAATCAGTTCCGTGTCATGAATATTCTGCCAAATGTACTACCGATTTGTGCTGAAAGGTCTTACAATGAACTTGAACCTGCGAATAGAATCGAGTTCATTAGTACTTGACATGACATAAAAGAATTCATTATCTATTTTAGACAGGAATATAGTATTAACGAAATCAGATGATCAATCTCACCCAAGAACGGTGGTCAGCTTCATGGGTTCCGAAATATATTGGAGACTCCCAATTTTAACCGAACCTGACGAACAGCTCACATCAAGTACTGATATCTACTATCAACCTTTTTCGGACTTTCCTTGGACAACAATGGCAGACCATGTTTAAAAGAAAGGAGGTGAATCCATCTAGTTCGTATTGGCCCTTTGCTTTGAACCGAGTCTAATTTACAGGGAGGAGAAATATGGCTGGAAGCACTTATAAAATCATAGAGCTCGTGGGGACAAGCGATATATCATGGGAAGAGGCTGCGAAAACAGCTGTGGAAACGGCGGCGACGAACCTTAGAGACCTGAGAGTTGCAGAAATCACTAAACTCGATATGTCCATGGAAGGGGGGAAGGTGCGTCTCTACCGAGCTAGAGTCAATGTCTCATTCAAGTACGAGAAGTAATCATAACCATGGAGAGGGTCTGTTCCACCCGCGGCCCTCTCAAGATTCATCTCAGTCAGCATAACCCAAAAATCCTCACAGTTGCGGATGAGTCAAGAACAAACTTACTGCTCTCGATCACATTACCTCATCTGATAAGGCAAGGAAGAAGATTATTATGGTGATGCAAATAAAAAGGATCTCCTTGAACCCTCACGGATCTGTGACGGAGAGGTTATGATATAAGTTACTTCCTTCCTTGTTCTTGAATATCACAGCCATTCTTGTAGAATCCATTCCCGGCAGCATATAGGGAATATATTTATACAGAACAAGATTGTGCTCGTCTATGATTTCCTGATTCTCTCTGATTTCAGTCTCTGCCCTTCCACCTAGATAGCTGACAAGAAACCCCCCGGGAGCCAGTTTAGGAGCACACCATGTGAGGGCCTGACCAAAACGGGACAGGGCACGTGCAGTAATGATATGATAACCCTGAGGGAGAAGAGATTCTTCAGCCTCTTCGACTCTCTCCGTAATGACCGTCGTCTCAGTGACTCCCAACAATCGGACGGCCTGTTTTAAAAAACTTCCCTTTTTGAAATTGGCATCCAGCAGGTGGATGACAAGGCGCGGGCGATAGATCTTAAGAGGTATCCCTGGAAGGCCTGCTCCTGTTCCAACATCAAGCAGTGTTCCTCTTTTTGCAAGAAAAGGAGCTGGAATGAGAGAATCAAGAAAAAGCTCAAAGGCTATCCTCTTTCGACTGGAAAACCCTGTCAGATTTGTTCGCTGGTTCCATATCCACAATTCGTCTAAATAGATCTGAAAGAGAGTCAACTGGTGTTCAGATAAATCTATTCCATACTTCTTTGCCTCAGCACCTAGCAATCGTATTTCATTGCCGTACAAGGTTAGATGACCACCGTCTTTTTGATGATATGGACGGCCTCTTCGGGGGTATCTACCAGGGTAAAAATATCAAGATCTGATTCTGAAATAGCATGATGCTTGAGTAGGCCCTCTTTCATCCACTTGACAAGTCCTTTCCAATATTCTTGACCTATAAGAATAACAGGGAAAGACCTTATTCTATTGGTCTGAATCAAGGTGAGAGATTCAAAGAGTTCGTCAAGCGTCCCGAATCCGCCCGGCATGATCACATATGCTACGGCATATTTTACGAACATAACCTTCCTGATGAAAAAGTACTTAAAATCGAGCCTGACGTTGGCATACTCATTCGGTTTCTGCTCGTTCGGTAGATGGATGTGAAGGCCTACTGACTTCCCTCCAGCCTCGGAAGACCCTTTGTTTGCTGCTTCCATGACTCCCGGTCCGCCACCTGAAATCACATTAAAACCATTCTTGACAAGTTGACTAGCCAGATTCTCTGTGGCCTGGTACACGGGACTATCAGGCTCAGTTCGGGATGAGCCGAATATGGTCACGGCTGGATGGATCTCCGACATGACCTCGAAGCCCTCTACAAATTCAGCAATAATCTGAAACATCCTCCAGGTGTCTCGAACCGTGAGTTCATCAACCGGATATTGCATTTCTCTCATGTATCACCTCCTATGATCCCAAATACAAACAGAGTTTCCGGAAAAAATTATTGATTTTTCTGCTTTTATTGTTTAGTTTGCAGACAAATTCTTGGCGCCATCATATTTTTTCAGGGATAGACCTGTCAAGTGATACTCACGAGATCGTTCCACGCATTTTCAGAGCATAGAGAATGCGTAGGGGGCACATCAGTGAAACGGATGGCAAATGAACCTAATAAAATCAAAAACTTAAAAATACAGCAACTCGGAGGTAATTCATGGAACGAGTAGCAAGAGTCTCCGAAGTCATCGCAGGTTCCCCTGTCAGCTTCGATGAGGCTATTAAGGCGGGTTTTGAAAGGGCCAACTTGACACTGCGAAATATAACTGGCCTACGGATTCTCGAACAAAGAGTCTCGGTTGAAGATGGAAAGATAAGTGAATATCGGGTGAGGATGGAGGTCATTTTTGTCCTCGAGGCGTAATCCCTTAGGGATAATCGATTTTGCGGAGATGCTAGCGGTTTGAAAGGATGAGTCTCCTCGGCAAAGCTGAAGATAAATGTCATGCAGGCTGTTCGATAAAAAACATCTCTATTGACCCAGCGAAGGGATCAGGCCATCAGTTGAAAAGCAGACTGATCGGTTTCTCTGGAATGACTAAAAACACCCCAGAAATTCAAATCTTGACCTCACTCACCATAAAGTGGTATTTATAAAAAACACTCTCCCCCCTAAGAGGGGGAGACCCTTGAAAAATTTTGTTTGGAAAGGCGAGTAATAGATGATTGCATTTGACTTAGAGTGTTCCGCAGGCCACCTGTTTGAGGCGTGGTTCAATAATATGCAGTCATTCGAGGAACAGAACGCTAAAAAGATGATAAGCTGTCCCTACTGCAATGATACCATTATCCGGAAAGTCCTCTCTCCTGTGGCCGTGAAGACCACGTCCCGATTTAACACAGTGAGACAAACGGAATCTATTGATTACTCTAGATTGGCCAAAGAAATTGTGGACTATGTAGAAAAGAATTTCGATGATGTGGGCACGGATTTTGCCAGGGAAGCATTGAAAATGCATTATGATGTAACCGAAAAACGGAACATCAGAGGTTTGGCCACAACCCAAGAAGAGGAAGTATTGAGAGAAGAAGGGATCGGATTCTTTAAGATCCCAATGCCAAAATCAGACGACAGAGAAAAGAATTAATTCCATCCTCCAGGCCAGATGCCCCCTTGAAAGGAGTTATGGCGTGCCGACACAAGAGGCAAAAATCGGTAAGAACCTGTTACGTATTTATGATCCAGCGGAATAAGAGGGAATGAGAGAAAAACTTAAGATACTTGTTGTGGTCCTGCTTAGTCTTCTGGTGGTTGGCTTCTTCCTGAGTATTTACATCGTGGTTGAGGAAGAAATCCCGGGCAATGCCATTATCATAGTCACCGAGGAAGACAAACTCTATCATTCCATCCACTTTGATCACATATGCGTTGCTGGAAAGACCGCTAGAACTATGCCTCTTTCCGAGGCCATTGCTAAGGGGTACAAACCAGACGAGCATTGTCAAGCCCTTGGTTATTTCAAGGGGAATAGCCGTTTCTTATTTCATCACATTCTCTCCAAACTTGGCTTACGAGTGAACAGCCGATGGGATGAGAAGGGGAATTGGAGATGGTAGAGCATCCTGAGCTTCTAATGCCCTCCCGTATCACTCCCTCCAAGAGAATCAACACTTGGACAACAAAGAATGCCGGATAAAGCCGAATTCCGCAAATAAACGGCAAGGCCACCTCTCACCAACCTGGTCTTAAGGAACAGGTTTTCTAGTGTCGTGTCTCAGAATTAACTTGAATAATAAGTCCCTGCTGCACAAATACAAAGGGGGTATGGGGGTTTCTTTTCAGTTCCACCACCCAAAAGACGTCCAAGCCTGTTACCGCCCCCAAAGAGGACAACGTTCTGTGGACAGGCACAAGGAATGCCCGTCGCTGTGGGTACATCGTTCGTGGGGCTGCTTCATAATATGCAAAATGATGGTGCCGTTCCACGACCTCTGGAGAAATGGTGGTGAAACTGAAAAGAGACCCCCATGCCCCCAACGTGTCATAGAACCGGCTAAAATTATGGAAGGTATTTCTGGGACACAACACGAGGTTGAGCCGAGGATATGGGGCACTCATCACCCCGATGACGAGTGTTTTGCAAAAAATTCAGAGGATGCATCAAAGACTCATGCCAATACCATACAATACTGAAACTCCCCGTGGCAAGTCTCGGGGCATGTGCTTGCCCATTAAAATCCTTCGGGTGCGCGAAGCGCGATTTAACGGGAGGAGCTGTGCATTTTCACGAATCAAATACGAAACGAGGGATGGGCCTTTCCGGAAAGACAATATCTCAGAAAGTGATGACGTCTCCATTTTTGGATATACTGTAATTCAAATTCGTCTTCCCGTTTTTAAATATAGCAAAAGGGGCAGAAATTCGTATGAAGCAAGACTCATCTGCGTTAACACCAACAGAGTAAATTTGGTAAGAAAGACGATGTCCCAAAGGGATGGCTATGTGCAGATTTTTTTGAACCTCTTGAAGCGCTTGTTCTGTTTCCGCACTGGGGGGTGTATCCGGAGGAATGAATATGGATTTTGATGAATCGGTGGGAAAGAACTTATCGTGTTCCAAATAATGAAGGATCTGAGCGTCCATAATCTGTTTTGCCATAATCGCGGCCTGGCCTCCGTATGCCCTTTGCAGGTAGGTCTTATAGACGGGTGACGCCGTTAAAGCCAAAATTCCAACCATTGCTATAACGACCATCAACTCCACCAAAGTAAAACCGTCTCGTCTCTTCACCTAGACCTCCTTCTCTGACTGAAGTTGATATTGGATCCCATCGGCCGATAAAATAATAAGCATCTCCTCCGGCTTGGGATTAGCCAAAGAAAGCTTGTAGCCTTTTTCCGGATCATTCTCGTAAGAGAGTAACGTCAAATGACGGAGTTGGTCCGAACCGATTGAAAGGTAGTCTGGAATAAGGTCAGACAGTCTTTGAGGGTATTTGTTCCCGTTGGCATGAGCATAGTCTTTGATACCCCCATCGACCATAAACAATAGAACTCTAGTATTTTCTGCAAGGTCCACGGTTTTTTCGGACACGGGAAATTCCTGGCCGCCGAACAGAATAAAACCCCACATGGCCAGAATCAACGTACTAGTGAGAATCACGAAATAATGAAAGGCCGTCAGTTTCTTCTTTTCTTTCGCTCTTCCCTCAGCCGCCCTCTCTTTCTTATCCTGTATGCTCGCGCTAACAGCTGAAACAGAGGTCATCATGGCACACTTGAAGCAGTAATACCGCCCGGGCTCGCTCTCTTCTGCGCAATCATTACACAGAGGTATTTCACAGGCGACGCAAAAATGTGTGGCCTGCTTATCAGGATGGTTTTTGCATTGCATTTATATTATACTCCTGGGTGGCTACTGCCTCTTCAATGAGACATTCTTTTATGTTATATTATTATTCAATGCTGTCCAAGAAAAATCTGAAAATGGCTTCTGGCAGCATGAGTGCTTATTAATATAAAGTAATTGAAAAATAGTCAAGGAGAGGATCTTTGATGCTTCCCAAGAGGCCCCACAATGAAATCGGGACATTCATCTTCTGCTGAGTTATCACCGACCCTGAATATGGCACCCGAAAAACCAAATCATATTCATCTCATGGGTATTTGTGGGACGGGGATGTCATCCCTTGCCGGCATTTTGAAGGATGCGGGGTATCATGTCACCGGTTCTGACCAAAATATATATCCTCCTATGAGTGACTTTCTCAAAGATCTCTCCATCCAGGTCCTCGAAGGGTATGCTGCAAAAAACCTGCATCCCATTCCTGATCTGATCATTGTAGGTAATGTTATTACAAAGCACAATCCAGAGGCCATTGAACTCGCCCGACTGAACACGCCCTATCTCTCCATGCCGCAGGCTCTCCGACATTTTGCTATGGGTAGCAAGAAGTCCATTGTTCACTGTGGAACCCATGGCAAAACGACCACAGCGGCCCTCACTGCATGGATTCTAGAGAAGGCAGGCATGAAACCCAGTTTCATGATAGGGGGTATCCCCAACAATTTTAGAGGCAATTTCTGGCTGGGAAACGGCCCGTACTTTGTCGTTGAAGGAGATGAGTACGATACCGCATTCTTTGACAAAGGCCCAAAATTCTTACACTACAATCCCTTGATCACAATCCTGACCGGCATAGAATTTGACCACGCTGATATATATCAGGACCTGGATCACGTCATTGATAGTTTCCGTAGATTAATCCGCCTTATCTCGCCTGATGGTTTACTTATCACTAATGGAGACGATCCTGTTTCTGAAAGCCAATCAAATAACGCCAAATGCCAGGTTATTACATATGGCTTTTTCCAGGGTTCGCAATGGAAACCCGTCGATGTCTTATTCGAAGAGGATCAGACCCAATTCACGGTTCTGAAAAATGACAGAGAATACATGACCGTGTCCACATCACTCTATGGCCGGCATAACATTTCCAACCTCTTATCCACTATTGTCCTCTCTGATTTCTTGGGCATCGACAAACCTATTCTATATGAGGCCATAAAAACGTTCAAGGGCGTCAGACGAAGACAGGAAATCAAGGGGAAAAAGAGAGGAGTCTTGGTGCTTGACGATTTCGCCCATCATCCTACGGCAGTCAAAGAAACCATCCGGGCCGTCAAAGAGAAACATAAGGCACACCGATTATTAGCTGTTTTCGAACCGAGATCCAACTCCAGTCGCCGCAACATTTTTCAAGAAAAATATGCCCTTTCATTTGATATGGCAGATCTCATCTTCATACCCGAGCCGCCTCTCATGGCGAAGATCCCTGCAAATGAGAGGTTCTCCTCCAGAAAACTGGTTGAAGATCTCCGAGATAGGGATCTAGAAGCTTTCTACTGTCCGGACAGCGATAGCTTGCTGGATCAAATCATACGGCAGAGTCAAGAGGGTGATGTCGTCCTGATCATGTCTAATGGATCTTTTGACAACATGCCCCAACGAGTGGTGGATGCCCTCTAATGTCGAGTCCCAGAAATAACTCTCATTGTGCAAAATAGACTCAAGGACGTATAATAGAGGTTGGAAGCGGGGTTCTTTTCTTCTCCGTCACCCAAAAGACGACCAGGCCTGTTACCGCCTCCAAAGTGGATAGCCTGATGGACAGGCATAAAGGATAACCGTCGTTGTGGAAATATGGCTCCGTGTGGCTGATGTTAAACATGCATAAACCTGGTGTCCTTCGACGTTGCTCCATTCGGCCCGAGCTCATGGCCGAGGGCAGGACCATGAGCCTGTCGAACGTCCGTTCCATGACTTCTGGATAAATGGTGACGAACTGAAAAGAATCCCCCTTGCGCCCTCACGGGTTTGTGGCAGGGACGCATCATTTTGAGGGTTACTTCTGGGACACGACACTAGAAGTAAGTTCATAGGTTCAGGGGTTGACAGAGAACCCTGAATGGCGAACCCAGACAGGAAAGTTCTGATTGACATTTCATTTCAAAAGCCATACTCACTTACCCGGAGCCCCTATGAATCATGATTACCGCATAGCAAGAGAGAAGATGGTTAAGAACCAATTGGTTCCTCGCGGTATTACAGACCCGGGCGTATTGAAGGCTATGAGAAAGGTTCCCAGGCATCTCTTTGTTGAAGAGGCCTTAGGGGGAGAGGCATACAATGACCATCCTTTACCCATCGGACATCAGCAGACCATCTCTCAACCATACATAGTAGCCCTTATGACCCAAGCTCTTGAACTTACAGGTAAAGAAAAAACCCTCGAAATAGGAACCGGTTGCGGGTACCAAACAGCCATTCTCGCGGAACTGTCAGAGAAAGTCTACACGATCGAAAGAATAAGGCCTCTGATGGAAGAAGCAAGAGCCCTATTGGCCGAGTTGAATTATATAAATGTCATTTTCAGTGCCTTTGACGGAACCACCGGCTGGAGGGAATATGAACCCTATGATGCCATCATGGTCACAGCTGGCGCAGCAAAAATCCCCCAACCCCTGTTGGAACAGTTGGCTGACGGCGGTCGAATGATCATTCCCATCGGAGATAAAATAAGCCAGGATTTGATTAGGATTACCAGAGATAAAGATCATTACGATAAGAGGAGTTTTGGGGGATGCCGTTTCGTTAACCTGATAGGGATCCACGGTTGGAATGAATAGTCTTTATAACGACCCTAAGGAATAATTATTTCGCATTTTTCCAAAAAAGGGTCTTATCAAGTTAGCCACGGATTATTGAGTGACTTGAATGATCTCCAAAAAGGATGATCCACTAAGACGAATCCAAAAACTCACCCTGCCCTTAAGTTATTTAAAAGGGATTGGCCCTAAAAGGGCGAACCTGTTAGCTGAAAAAGGGCTATATACCATCTTTGATCTTCTCTTTTTAACCCCTTTACGTTATGAAGACCGCACACGAATCTTACCCATAAGCGAAACTGAGGAGGGCATTCCCCTTTTGGTCAAGGGAAAAGTCGTGTCTGGTAGAGAAACATCCCTTTATTCAAGCCGAAAAAGAGCATTTAGAATTGTCTTAAGTGACCAGACAAGCGGATTGGAGCTTGTCTGGTTTCACTACAGAAAACCCCATCTCACCCAGTATGCGGTCCCCGGCAGGGAACTCCTCGCCTATGGACGAATCCAGAGAAATAGAGGGCGGAGACAGATGATTCATCCCGAGGTGACCCTATTGGACACAAATGGCCCTCTCTCTGCAGCAAGTCTCCTGGGCTATTACCCTGTTTACCCGACAATTCAAGGAATATCACACAATATGGTTAGGTCAATGATAAGGACCGCACTGGATGACTATCTGTCCGATTTGATCGACCCGATTCCAAGACAAATAACAAGTCGCCTCAGCCTTCCCGATCTCGCCAGCGCTGTAAAAAACACACACTTCCCTTCTGATGACTCCCATTTTGAACAACTGAACCAGATGACCACGCCATTCAGAAGGAGACTCCTTTTTGACCGATTTTTTTTGGTCATGTTAACCATGGCCTTCTGCAAGAAATGCAGGGAGAAGAGACCAAGCCCAACCTTCACGGTCCCACTGGATTTGATGGAGGATCTTAAGATTTTCTTTCCGTTTCACCTGACCCCGCATCAGATGGGCGCCATAGAAGATATGGTCAAGGATTTCAAAACAGGAACATGTATGAATCGTCTGATCTTGGGAGATGTGGGATGCGGCAAGACACTGGTCGCAGCAGTAGCCGCATACATCGCCGTCCGAAATGGTCACCAAACAGCTGTCATGGTTCCAACCCAGGAACTCGCCCGGCAGCATTTCGAATACTTCTCAAAGATGTCCCCAAAAATGGGATTCCGACCGGCCCTTTTGACCGGAAAGCTGAAAAAGGCTGAACAACAGCGGGTCTATGATGATATTCGAAAACAAAGAGTAAACCTGGTAATCGGGACCCAATCACTCATTCAAGAAGGTCTCCGGTTTGCCAAGTTGGGATTGGTGGTCATTGATGAACAGCAACGCTTCGGGGTCAAAGACCGCGCTCTAATGGATCAGAAGGGGAAAAACCCCCATGTCCTTGTCATGACGGCCACCCCTATTCCCAGGACTCTGGCCATCACCTTATACGGTGATACGGATCTATCCTTTATTGAAGGCTATCCTGAGGGTCACAAGTCCGTGGTGACCCACCTGATCTCGGAAAATCAGAAGAGAAGAGTCTTTGAGACCCTAAAACAGCGGCTCTTGGCCGGGCAACAAGCCTTTGTCATCTGCCCTGTCATTGAGGGATCAGAGGATACGGATCTTAAGAGCGCCCTGGACATGGCTAAAAGGTTAAGGAAAATATTCCCTCCCACTCTGCGGATCGGCTTGGTCCATGGACGCCTGCCCCCCAATGAAAGAGAGGGGGTGATGCATGATTTCCGCAAAGGGGTCATTCACCTCCTTGTGGGAACTACTGTGATAGAAGTGGGGGTTCATGTCCCAAAGGCCACCATAATGGTCATTGAACACCCCGAACGGTTTGGACTTTCCCAATTGCATCAACTCAGAGGACGTGTGGGAAGAGGGACGGAAAGAGGACTCTGCCTATTGATGCTGTCTCGAGACCTCTCTGAAAAGAGCCGGAGCAGATTGGAAATCCTTGTCAAAAATCATGATGGATTCGACATTGCCAGAAGAGATCTTGAAATGAGGGGGCAAGGAGAATTGATCGGGAGAAGGCAAGCAGGGATCGGGGAATTAGACCTTACGGAAACAGCCGAGGAGTGGGAACTTCTTTTAGCGGCAAAAAATGAGGCGAATCATCTCATAGACGCTGATCCAGACCTTTCAAGGCCTGAAAACGGCCTGATGAAAATCATGGTTGAATCCATCTTGGCCAAACCCCTGGATTTATGATATTTGGAGTATTTGACGAACTCCGGCCAATCATGTAATAAAATATCTTTGACCTGTATTGTTTTCCGTATGAATTTCACCTTTGATAGACCTTCAGGTAGATCTCTCAATCACCTGAATGATTACTTTATTTGATTTTTTTGAGGAGTGTGTGGCAATGAAAGAATTCACGAGGATGAGTCGTCTTCCGCCCTATATCTTTCAGGTAGTCGATGCTCTTAAGATGGAGTTGAGACACAAGGGAGAGGACATCATAGATCTGGGCATGGGGAATCCCGATATACCAACACCCAAACATATTGTGGACAAGCTCGTCGAAGCCGCGAGAAAGGGACGCAATCACCGATACTCTGCCTCGGCGGGAATCACCAAGCTAAGATTGGCCATCGCCAAATGGTACAAAAGGCGGTTCAAGGTGGAGCTGGATCCAGATAGTGAAGTCATCGCCACGATAGGGGCAAAAGAAGGTCTCTCTCACCTTGTGCTTGCGACGATAAGCCCGGGGGATGTCGTATTCGCACCAAATCCGACCTACCCCATCCATCCCTATTCCGTCATCATAGCGGGAGGAGATCTACGCAGCATTCCTGTGGGGCCTGATAGGGACTTCTTTGAAGACCTCGCCACGGCGACAAAGCAAACCTGGCCAAGCCCCAAGATGCTGATCATTTCCTATCCCCACAATCCCACGACCGCTGTCGTGGATAAGGTGTTTTTTGAGAAGATCGTAGCATTCTGTCGTGAAAATGACATCATGGTTATACACGATTTCGCCTATGCCGATCTGGTGTTCGATGGATATCAGCCGCCCAGCTTTCTTCAGATTCCAGGGGCAAAGGAGATTGGCGTTGAAATGTTCAGCCTCTCCAAGAGTTATTCCATGGCGGGATGGCGAGTCGGGTTCTGTGTGGGGAACCCTGATATCGTAGCCGCATTGAAAAGGATTAAGAGCTATTTAGACTATGGTATTTTTCAGCCTATTCAGATCGCATCCATCATTGCCCTGAACGGCCCCTACGATTGTGTGAATGAGATCGTCGGGACCTACTGTAAAAGACGCGATACTCTCGTCGATGGTCTAGACCGAGTCGGATGGTCCGTGGAAAAGCCCAAAGGCACCATGTTCGTATGGGCAAAAATTCCTGAACCCTACCTGAAAATGGGATCTGTCGAGTTCTCAAAGATGCTCATCAAAAAGGCAAGAGTTGCCGTTTCGCCAGGTATCGGTTTTGGGGAGTACGGCGATGAGTACGTAAGGTTTGCTCTTGTAGAAAATCCCCACCGCATTAAACAAGCCGTAAAAGGTCTGAAACAAGTGCTTTGAGGTACCCCATTACGAGTCTGTGGCTTTCCATGAGGATAGGCCCCGAATGATCGCTTTTGCAGATCGACTACATAGCACTACTCAACCATAGAGATGAGAGGTTGGCATGCAAGAAATCAATGTGGGAATAATCGGATTTGGAACCGTTGGAGCGGGCACGGTAGAGGTCCTGTTGAAGAATAGTGATATCATCAGCAGCCGGGTCGGCTCAGAGGTTGTTATAAAGAAAATCGCTGATCTGGATATCGATTCAGACCGCGGAATTTCCATTGACCCCACCCTTCTGACCAGAGAGGCGACGGAAATCATCGAAGATCCTGATATTCATGTTGTCGTAGAGCTCATGGGGGGGCTTGATAAGGCAAAAGAGTATATCTTGAAGGCCATGAAGAATGGCAAACATGTGGTGACCGCCAACAAGGCTCTCTTGGCTGAATTCGGTGATGAGATATATCAGACTGCAGAGGAGTATGGCGTAAGCCTTGCCTTTGAGGCCAGTGTGGGCGGTGGTATCCCCATTATCGGTTCATTTAAGGGAGGATTATCAGCAAATCGAATTCAAAATATGATGGGAATACTCAATGGGACATCCAACTATATCCTGACACGGATGACCGACGAGGGACTCCCTTATCAGGAGGCCGTAGAAGAGGCTATAGCTCTTGGTTATGCCGAGGATCCACCCACACTTGATGTCGATGGCACGGATGCGGCTCACAAATTGGCTATCCTCGTCTCCATTGCCTTGGGCGTTCCGATAGCCTTTAATAGTATCTATCGGGAAGGGATTGATAAATTGACCCCGGAAGACATTCGATTTGCCGGAGAGTTCGGCTATTGCATCAAATTGCTGGCCGTCGCAAGGAACAGGGGAAACCAAGTTGAAGCAAGGGTCAATCCAGCCATGATTCCTTTGGATCATATTATGGGCAGTGTAAACGGTGTCTATAATGCCCTTTATCTGGAAGGTGACTTTGTGGGACCAAACCTATATTACGGGATGGGCGCGGGGAGAAATCCCACGGGTAGCGCTGTGGCCTCTGACATCATATCCTTGGCCAGGCAGATCAGCCATGGAATAAATAGACTGATTCCGCCTCTTGCCCATGTTCACCCTCAGATTAGAGAAGCGTCTGCCCGCTCCATCGAAGAACTGCAGACCGCATATTACTTCAGGTTCTCCGCCGTGGATAAGCCCGGTGTCCTGTCGAAGATATCTGGAATTCTAGGCGATCACCAGATCAGCATTGCCTCCGTGATTCAAAAGGGCAGAGATCTAAAAGGCTCGGTGCCTATCGTTATGCTGACCCACGAAGCCCTGGAAAGCAACGTCCTAAAGGCCCTGTCGCTGATGGATAACCTGGATGTGTTGACCGACAAGACTATGATGATCCGAGTGGAACAAGGGGAAGAAGGGTCAACTTAATGAACGACCGTAATAAAACAAAGTATGTCCTCTTGGTAGGCGACGGTATGGCCGACTATCCGTTGGACGAACTCGGCGGGAAAACGCCTCTCGATATGGCCAGGACACCCAATATGGACCGTATAGCCGCCTGTCGTGTGGGTCGGGTAAAGACTATTCCCGAAGGAATGGAACCGGGGAGTGATACGGCCAACCTCTCTCTCCTTGGATATGATCCCGAAATATATCATACCGGACGGTCCCCTTTGGAAGCGGCCAGTATTGGAGTGACCCTCGAGCCCGAAGATGTAGCTTTCAGACTGAATCTTGTAACCCTGGATTGGAGGCCAAATAATGACATCATCATGAAAAGCCATAGCTCAGGGGATATTTCAACGAGCGAAGCCGTTGAAATCATTGAAACATTAAAGGAAGGTTTAGAGACTCCAGATATCACCCTCTATCCGGGGGTGGCCTACCGCCACCTTCTCGTATGGGATAATGGGCCTGAGGATGCCCTAACCATTCCGCCCCACGACGTCCTGGATCAGGATATGTCTCAATATCTGAAAAACCATTCTAATGACCCGATTCCCGACTTGATTCGGCATTCCTGGGAACTACTGACGGACCACCCTGTAAACAGAAGGAGACGGAAACAAGGGCTCCATGAAGCAAACTCCATCTGGCTGTGGGGTCAGGGGAAAGCTCCGAAAATGTCTCCCTTTGAGGAAAAATATGGCCTGACCGGGAGTGTTGTCTGCGCGGTGGATCTCATCAAGGGGATAGGAACGTATGCCGGGTTCAATCCCATAAAGGTGAAGGGCGCCACAGGCTATCTGGATACCAATTATAAAGGAAAAGCGGAAGCCGCCTTGGAGGCCCTGCAGACCCGTGACTTTGTTCTGCTCCATGTGGAAGCTCCTGACGAGGCCTCTCATAATGGCAACTTCAGAGAAAAGATACACGCTATTGAAGCCTTTGATGAGCAGGTTGTCGGTACCGTTCTGAAAGGATTGGCCAATTATGAAGCCTATCGGATTATGGTCGTAAGCGACCATTATACCCCCATTGTCGAAAAAACCCATACAGCTGACCCCCCACCCTTTGCGTGGGCGAAAAAGGAGGAGCTAGAAACTAACCTCCCTCCCACCTCCAAATCTCCTTTCACAGAGGCGTCTGCCCTGAAAAGCGGTCTGTATTTTGAGAACGGATATGAGTTGATGCCTTCTTTCTTGTCGGGGGATTGACCCTGTTCTGCAGTTTCCGCCCTACCGCCCTACCAGCCTCCTTCATTAGATTCCCGTTTATGTGTTATGGTGACCAAAATTCATCATTTAATATGGATATATCCTTTCAAATCAAGTGGTTTGGGCTTATCCCTGATCACCAGCAAGGTATTAGATGTAAGGCGCCGAGGAGCGACGACTGAGGCGTATAGGTAATACGCCGCAAGGAGGAGTGATCGAAGGTAACGCAGCAGATGATGCCTTGATGGTGAATCAGGGGAGGATCAGGGCCTTGACACCCCTCCATTTTTGAAATACTTTCACATCGAAATGATGGTCTTTTCAGGAATCCATTCGGTCCTGTATTTTCTATTCATCCAAGAGTGGAAACCTAAGGATTCTAAAATGTTACAGGCACAAAAGCCTGTTTTTCCATAAGCAGCACGGGTGAAAGTGACGAGAGTTCTAACATTCTGCTGGTTTAGCAGGAAAATAGTGAAACCTTAGAAAAATGCTCAATTTTATTCAAAGTCAAGGAAGGCGAGAATTCTAACCCTCCCGATTTTCATCGGGACAGCCAGAAATACCCTGTAGTATTTCGAGGATTAGAATTTGAGCTTGACGCCGCTTGTCCCATCATAGCCTTGGGCGACGACGGAAGATTGGGCAAAAGGGGGTGTTTTTCAAAGGTTTCAAAGTGTATGTAAGGAGACAAAGACATGAACATTCTTTTTTTCGGCCCTAACGGAAGTGGAAAAGGCACTCAAGGTGCCATAGTCAAAGAGAAATTTAACATCCCCCATATTGAAACCGGGGTGATCTTCAGGGATAATATCTCAAAGGGGACAGACCTAGGGAAGGAAGCCAAGGGATACATAAACCGGGGCGAATTGGTACCTGACGTCATTACTATACCGATGATTCTGGACCGCCTTAAAGAAGATGACTGCAGGGACGGGTGGCTTCTGGACGGATTTCCCAGGAATCTAAGTCAAGCTGAGGCGCTACACAAAGCCCTCGACAAGGAAGGGATTACACTTCATATTGTCATTGAGATGATCCTCGACAGGCAAATCGCGAAGGACCGAATCATGGGCCGGCGTTTGTGTGTTAATGATAACAACCATCCTAACAACATCTTTATCGATGCGATTAAACCGGACGGAGACAAATGCAGGGTTTGTGGAGGAGATCTTAAGACCCGCTCAGATGATCAGGATGAAGATGCCATCGATAAGCGGCATAACATATATTATGATACAGAGACCGGCACGATGGCTGCGATAAATTATTACAAAGACCTCTCGAACAAAGGTGGTGGTGAACCGAAGCTCATAGAGCTCGATGGTAGACCAGGGGTGAAAGAGGTCTCCGCAAACCTGATCGCAAAGCTTGGATAGGGGAGGATCTGTGAAACTGACGATTGTGGGCAAGCTCCTGGGATTGCGGAGCTAAAAAAAAGGAAAGCCCTTAAGTCTTCACAGGGCCTTCCGATGCCATGTTCTTTTATATGGGGTGAGTGATGGGATTTGAACCCACGACCGCTGGGGCCACAACCCAGTGCTCTGCCAGCTGAGCTACACCCACCATATCGTTGTTGCCAATGTATCATGTTTTTGCTGTTTTGCAACAAAAAGTTATTTCCCCCTTTTATTATTTTTCAATAAAAGGCTTTTTCATCTTACGAAGTCATTGCAATGATTCCGAAAGGACACTTTACGAAGTGAAGGCAATCGATCATGGTAAACACAGACAAAAAGGCATTGTTCAAGAAGATACCGGCTGTGGATCGCCTCCTGGATACCCCGAGGATTATTGAAGCATCGGCCGAATATCCACGCAGCCTGATTCTTAAAGCCATAAACCAAATCCTGAATGAGCTTCGAAAAGAGCTGGCCGAGGGAGGGAAGAGCAAGGAGCCGTCTCTACTGAAGATTGAGAGGATTTCGGAAAAAGTTGTGGAACGGATCGTCCTGCTGGCACAGTCAAGCCTCAGACCGGTGATTAATGCTACGGGGATCATTGTTCACACCAATCTAGGACGCTCCATTCTGGCCGAGAAGGTATTGAGGAGGTTTAGGCCCCTCAACGGTGGATACAGCAACCTTGAATACGACATAAAGCAAGGAGAGAGGGGAAGCAGATATACCCACGTAGAAGACATCCTGAAAGAGCTGACTTCCACAGAGGGGGTCATGGTCGTGAATAATAATGCGGGAGCTGTCCTCCTCGCCCTTGAGACCCTGGCAAGAGACCGCGAGGTTATTGTTTCTCGGGGCCAATTGGTGGAAATAGGAGGCTCATTCCGTATCCCGGATGTCATGCGAAAGAGCGGGGCCGTCATGATTGAAGTGGGGACGACCAACAAGACACATCTTCAGGATTATGAGGAGGTCATCGGTCCGAATACAGCCCTTCTCTTGAGCGTTCACAAGAGCAATTTTCACATTGTCGGGTTCACACAAGATGTCGATGCTTCAGAGCTCGTCAAACTTGGAAATAAGTACGGCATCCCGGTGATGGAGGACCTGGGGAGTGGTTGTCTGATAGATTTTTCAGAATACGGTATACCCAAGGAACCCACGGTTCAGGATGTTCTTAAGCAGGGAGTAGATCTTGTCACATTTAGCGGGGACAAACTCCTCGGAGGGCCACAAGCCGGGATTATTCTGGGCAGAATGGATCTCATAGAATCGATTAAGAAGAATCCTCTCACCAGGGCACTGAGAATAGACAAACTCACACTGATGGCACTGGAGGAGACCCTCAAAATCTACAGGGATGAAAAAGCGGCCATAAGAGAAATCCCCACCCTACGCATGATATGCCTTCCCTATACGGCATTGAAGACAAAGGGCCAACGCCTTGCCAAGTTGATCGGCAAATTGCCTAACAACAATTTCTTTCTCGACCATATGGATGGCATCTCCCGGGCAGGGGGAGGGGCTTTCCCACTTCTGGAGTTGCCGACTCGCATAATATGCCTCACTCCGAAGAAATTATCCGCCAACCATATAGAAGAATGGTTGAGGTTTTATACCCCTCCTATCATCGTGAGAGTGGAGAAAGATCATGTTCTTCTTGATCTCAGGACAATCCAGGAAAAAGAAATGAAGACAGTAGCCCAGGCCATAAGAGACCTCGCTTCCCTTGAGATTTAGGCCTTGGAGCGGTTTAACAGAAATAAGCTTCTCTTCCTCCAACCAATATAGCATTCCATAAAGCACAGGTCCCACATTGTACCGCATGCGCGTTTCATCTTTCAGGCTCAATTCTGAACACTGCCCTTAACCCAGTCGATACTGAAAAATGCATTTTTCAGTATCGACTAATCCAGCAAGTGAGTCGTGTCTATTAAGGTGACAGCTTATTGAGCTTTAACCATTTGAAAGTATTGTCTAAATAACCCTTAAAGTGGGTTTGCTATTATGTGGCCACCTCTGGAAACTGGAATTACGGTTAGTTAGGGTAGTCTATACTTTGGTAAAAGTTAATACTACAGAATCAAGTCATAACCGATCACAATATCGTGTGACCGTGTTTTTCTTGACACACAAGTCAAGACTCTCCTATACTCACATGCCGAAAAACAAGTCTACCAATTCATCAATGGAGAGTTACAGATGATAGATCATATGCGTAATACTGTATTAGTGAGAGTTATTCTGGCTTTAGTGTATATTTTAATTGGCACGAAATGCGTAAGTATAAATGCTGCTGAAGAAGCCCCTAATGTGCCGAAACCCCAGAGGGCAATGATCAGAGGCTATCTACCTCTTGATTCACTTCCAAAGATTCATGATCTGATTCCTCCTCCACCCGAGGCTGGTTCAGCTGCCCTTGCTTATGATGAGGAAGTCAGTAAAAAGAACCTTGCTTTAGAAGGGACTTCTCGCTGGCAGCTGGCTACCGAGGACGCGAATCAAGTAGTCGAGGCTTTTTCCTGCGCACTAAACGCGCCGATAACGGAAAAGGACACACCCCTACTGTATATGTTGTTGCGACGTGTTTGTATTGATGCGGCTTTAGCTACTTCTCAAACGAAGCAGAAATACAAACGTTCTCGTCCCTTCATCGTGAACAATGAACCGATATGTACCCCAGAGGTTAAAGAATGGTTGAGGGGAAATGGCTCGTATCCTTCGGGGCATACAGCCTGTGGTTGGGCATGTGCTCTTATTTTAACTGAAATAGCACCCGAGTATACCGATGCGATTCTCGCCCGTGGGAGGGCGTTTGGTCAAAGCCGAGTGGTCTGCAATGTTCATTGGCAAAGTGATGTGATTGAAGGTCGTTTTGTCGGTGCGGTCATTGTTGCCCGATTACATTCCGAGCCCGCGTTTCGTGCCGATATAGAAGCCGCTAGAATTGAACTAGAAACTGTTCGCGGCAAGAATATTAGACCAAGTGGTGATTGCATAGCGGAGGCTGAAGCGTTAGCGGAATAACTTAAGAAAGGAGAGGTGACAAAACCGGATAGAAGGTCCAAAACGCGTAAATGAAAGGAGTGAAAGGTACGTCCATTAAAAACTAAACTCCTTCCCATAAAGAAAAAATCTCATCAATCTTCAAAACTCTGATGTGTCTGATTTTACTCTATCTAGGCTCTATGGTTTTTCACTCACTTTATAGGGATGATTAAGACTACATCCAGTAATCCATCTTGCGATCCTAAAAGGAAGACTTCGATACGTAAGTGAAACTCCGGAGAGGTTCTTAAAAAAGAAGAACCCTTTAAGAGTCCTAGCTTATCTTGTTAGGGTAGTCTATACTTTGGCAAAAATAAAGGTTATAGTCTGTTGTCATAACAGAATCAGGCGGCTTTCCGCTTGACACACGAGGACAAATTTCCTCAATTTCGAATCACGAAAAGCGAGTTCCTATATACAACCAGAAGCAAGCTCGTTACCATCAGAATCCCCCTGAAAACTGGATTTCACCGGCACTCTCATTCATGTGCGGGTCCAGCTTCCTGCCATAGAATATACTCATCTGACCCATCATAGGAGTCCACCACATGCCACCCACACCCACCGACATCCTCATACCGGTGAAATCATAGTCATCCTCTTCTTTCCAGACATTCCCTGCGTCGAAAAACACAAGTCCGGTAATCCCCTTCTTTTTTTTGCCCAATGGAAACCGGTACTCGAAATTGTAACACATCATCTTCTCACCCCGTATCCTATCTCCGGTAATAGGATCCCTCGGGGAGATGCTGTAATCATCAAACCCACGCACTGACCCGACACCGCCCAATATGAACTTCTTAAAAACAGGGAGTTTTTCTTGTCCCTTCCTTTTGATTAGCCCCACATTCCCCTTCGCCACAAAGACCGTTGACCAGAACAGGGGGAAATACCACTCCGTTCTCAGCATATACTTGTTGTACCCCACATCACCTCCTAGAATTCCACCTGCCGTCTCGAAACTGA
>CAZFMX010000012.1:0-53282 GCA_964520425.1 uncultured Desulfobacteraceae bacterium | reverse complement strand
TGAAAGACTCAACCGAGACAAACTGGGTTATGTGTTCCTGCACGAATTAGCACATCTAAAACGCCACGACATCGCCGTATCCTGGCTGGTTACTGCTCTGCAGGCGATCCATTGGTTCAACCCCTTCGTTTGGTGTGCCTTTTATCAGATGCGCATAGATCAGGAAATCGCCTGTGATTCTTACGTCTTGTCACAGCTTGAACGCGATCAGTCCACACATTATGCCCGTACCCTTGTCGGATTACTGGAGTGTTTTCTCGAAAACCGTCAGTTGCCTGCCTTAGCGGGAATTTTGGAAAGCAAATCACGAATAAGAAGAAGAATTATCACGATCGTACAGAACAGACAGCACTCCAAAACCCTTTCTTTTTCCGCTGTTTCTTTGTTTCTTGTCATAGGGTTCACTTTCTTCACTACTGCACAGGGAATATCCACCGAGAAAACGCCCAATGCGAATGTACAGCAGGAGATCATTTACGTTCAACAGACAGCGACGGATGATGCATCCCCGGAGGCAATGATGAGGGATGACTCCGGCGCTTCGAAAGGCGAAAGGGTGACTCAAGAAACCAAGGACGAGGGCGGAGCAGAGATTTCAGCGGCTTCTTCCACCAAAATGGCCGTGAATGATATGCTGACACGGTCCAACGCGGTAACGCCTAAGAGAGAGGAGCAACAGGAACTCGCCGAAGATAAAAGAATAGCCGAGAATGAACGCACAGAAATGGTAAAGGACGGTAAGCCCAACCCTGCTCAACCCACTGCAAAAAGGCAAGAGGCCGAGGAACAGGTCCAAATAGTGGTCACGACTAACGCCCGGAGAGTCTCTGCTGAGGAATCATTTGAGAGCAAGGAGCAACACGTGTTCCCCAAAGATGAGACCATTGCAGGTGATGAATTAGACGCTATGAAGAAGGATGACCTTATCTCGAAGCAGAAGTCCGACATGGTGCAAAAGACCAAAACAGAGGACAAAGGAGCGAATGACCCTGAAGATGCCGAAAGCATCCTTAGTGAGACCCGCCCGTTAACGAGTGCGGAGAAGTTTGATGCTTCCATTGGGCTAATGAATGCCTATCTAGCCGCACCGGCACGGGATCACAGAGACGAACGTGGAACAACCACCAGTCTTTCCCATTACTTGGCAGGAAGTGAACATGTCCCACTCCACTCATACGAAGTTGAACAGAGTACAGAAGAAACAGGAGTCTCTTCTGCCGTCAAAGAGGATCCAGATCGTTTAGGGGCCGGAGAAGAACCGTCCGGCAAGGAATCGTCTGATTCGTTCGAGTTTGACGAACCGCCTAGGATATTATCAAAAGGTCCAGTGAATTACCCCTTTCGTGCCCAGAGGCTGGGGCTGACAGGAAAAGTATCTGTGCGCTTCTTGGTTGACACAGACGGGCACGCAACGAATATCGAAGCGGTGAAGGCTGAACCTGAGAATGTCCTTGTGACATTCGCAGAAGCTGCCGAGAAAGCGATTGCCAAATGCCGTTTCAAACCCGGCACCAGTGCAGGGGAACCTGTTCCTGTCAAGGTTGTGGCTCCAATTAGATTCGAAATTTGAAAATCCCTTCCGAGTACACTGTCAAAACCGCCATCTACCGAAAACACCTCAAATTATCCTTTTTATAACAATATGTTATATCTTTTTTCATTGAGCAGCATTTTTTGGTTGACAAAGGATTACAAATGTAATTCAATATAGTGTAGATTACAAGCGTAATCGATTGTAAAAGGTATCTGTTTGAAATCAAAAACAAATGATGAGGGGAGGTGATCGTATGAACACAATAACCTACAACGCTTGGCATCCTCGACATCTGGGGTACGTGATTTTCTTCACCGCACTGATTAACGCTTCTCTCTTCGCAGCATTGCCGTGGTTGACGCGTGTGGTGAACAGTGGACCGGGTATCGAAAGAGTGCCCCCCTATATTATTCTTCCCAAAATACAACCTAAACCCCCTGAGCCGTTAAGGGATCAGAGAATAATAGAGCAGGAACTCCAGCCGCCTCCTAAACCATTGATTCAGCCAAAAACCAGGCAACATAATTTGTCGGATTTCAAAGTTGTGATAACTCAATCAGGCGATGGCCCGCCAGTGAGGACAAAAGCTACGGAAAAAATTGCTCCTCCTGACTGGGAGGAAATCATCTTTGACCCGAGCCAACTGGATAAGGAGCCCCGTGTTATCCGGAAGGTTCCACCAGCATATCCTTTTACTGCCAAATCGCAGGGGATCACAGCAAGAGTGAAGATAAGATGTATAGTAGACAAGTATGGGAATCCTCAAAAAATCGTGGCCGCTGAGTGCGACCCTGAGGATGCTCTGGATATATTCGGTCCTCCCTCCGTTGATGCGGTCAAGAAGTGGCGTTTCAGCCCAGGTGAAATTGGGGGTGACCCCGTACCCACGAGGGTTGCATTTAATGTCTTTTTCGAGTTGAATTAACAGCTTGATGAAGTCAATTCTTGAGATTTTCAGATTTATTGGGTCTTGAAGAAACATAAGGGCCGAATCCACACGTGACTCACAAAGAAAACCACCGAAGTCAGGTATCGATTCGGCCTCTTTTCAAAAACTTATTATTATTATTTTATCACTAAATTTTATCGCTGCTGCGATATTTAAAACCACTCTCTCGCCTGTCTTGGAAATCATTCTACTATCCGCGTCCCCAACACTTTTGACCGCGTCGCCTATCTGGAAGAATCTGTCTCCTCCTTTCACATCGGCTCTTGACATAATTATTCATCTCTGTTCAATATCAGATGCCCGTGGTTTTATTGACGAACGTGATTTGACCGGAAATATAAGGAACGGAACAAGTGACAAGAAATCATAAGAAATTTGAGTATTTTCTCTTTGATTGGGATGGCTGTCTAGTCGACACACTTCCGATTTGGTTTGAAGGGATGAAAGTGGCACTTTCCGTGTTCAACATAGACGCACCGTATGAGTATATCAGGCGAGGGTTCCGGTCTTGGGACGTGTTCAGAGATTTGGGCGTTATGGATATGGATCTATTTGCTGAAGAAGTTAATCAGTATCTTCACACCCATATCACAGATATCAATTTCAACGACGGAGTCCCCAATCTACTGAAGAAGTTAAGGGCGAACGGTTTAAAGTCAGCCATTGTCTCTTCAGCTGAAGAACCAAGAGTATTGCCGGTTTTGAAAATGCTGGAAGCAACAGATTTCTTTGAATGTGTGATTACCAGGTATGATGTCACCAGACTCAAACCCGACCCAGAGCCTATTGAAAAAGCCATTCACGAACTCCGAGGTCAAAAAGAAAAAACGGTCATTATCGGAGACTCATGGGTGGATGTGGAGTCAGGAAGAAATGCGGGGATATCCACAGTCTGGTTTTCTTCTCAGTCCAATCAGGCCTATTATTTAAACGATCAAGCGTCAGATCTGAATCCAGACCTGACCATCTTTCATATGAGTGAAGTTGAAGAGCTGATATAAAACTCTGGAGTCAATACTTATGTATCCTTCAATCTATTCTAGCGTCTATCTCGACTCCAGATCAAACTGCTTATAGTGTTTGGCCATTTCGAGGTAACTTTTTGGAGCCTGCTCCACCCACCACAGTTGATCGGGGGTTGCCTCTGCTTTAACTTTACCGGGAACGCCTGCAACGAATGACCTGTCCGGAATCTTTATTCCATCCCTGACCAAGCACCCGGCTGCTATGATGCAATACTCTCCGATCTCCGTATCATGCAAAAGTGTCGCATTCATGCCGACCAAGACATGGTTTCCGATGCTCCTGCAGTTTATTACTGCGCCATGTCCGATATGGACATTGTCCCCTATGGTAAGATCATGGACAGGGCCGCTTGCTGTGCCCGCGTGAAGAATAGAGTTGTCTTCTACAGCCGTATTCTTTCCTATTCTTATTTTGCCGAAATCCCCCCTGATCACGGCACCCGGCCACACACTGGAGTTTTCGCCAATCTCCACATCACCGATCACATAGGCTGCCTCGCTAATAAAAGCCGAGTCAGCAATTTTGGGGATCTTATCACCCAGACTTCTAACCATTTCTTCTCCTTTCCAAGTATATTAACGATCATCGAAGAAAGCCAAATGGTTGATGATCAATGATATTAGTCTTGGGTGTTTTTACATCAAATCGAAGAATGATGCAATATAGGATTCATTGACTGTTCTACAAAAGCAGGCCTGCCACCTTAATTCTAAAATAACAAGTCTCTGTGATTGCTGGCGGGGACGACGAGACTCGAACTCGCGACCTCCGGCGTGACAGGCCTGCCACAACTCCCCTAATATCAAGCATTTAAGCTAGTTAGCCACGCAAGAAACTCATACAGATACATTTTACGCATGGCATTTGGTGTCCGGATTGGTGTCCACTCTACCTTTCATCCGTCTTTGGGATGATATGAAATAGAAACATACGATGAAATCAGAGGGATGGGACTTGTGCTCTTGGTAAGATGTCTCAGTATTCAAAAGTCCTGATTTCTCTGGCATACTATTTAAAGGCTTGACTGCTTCTGTGATCAATAGTGAGTATCACAGATTTTGCCTCTGATCCAGTCCTCACAAAATCTTTCGGTGGTGCTGATGCTTGTGTTTGGTATTGTTGAATTGAGTGGATTGACCCGGATTCCTGAATAGGATAATTGATAGGTAACAAAACGTGATATTTCTATAGATATTAGTAGTCTATATTCTGTCAAAATACCCCAAATCCTCATGGCTTAACTGTCATAATTTGTCTACATCATACCAATTTTCAATTTGTTTAAGTATAGAGCTTTTGGGACTTAACGTATGAATATCGACCATATGCTCATAAAAATCATACTCACTATCAGTTCTTATACTCTGTTTATGCACAACTCCAAAAAAAGTATCTGGATGGTTCCTATAATCAGCTAGTTCATCTTCTGTGATTGGTCTTGTCAAAATTTGTCCTTTATCCGTGCCGATATAGAGAATTTTCTTTGCTTCATCAACTGTTGCACTTGTCACGGTCCACTATCTCCAGCCGGATGTGGACTGGCATAACAAGGTCCTCTTTGCTTTGGAGGAAATGAATCCCCGGCCCATTTTGATTGCCTATGCCGGGTTCATGTACGCGGCCAAGATGAGCGGACAATCCAATGCCTACGAGCTTTTCACGCCGGACGCGGGGGAGTTGGCCTTCCTAGCCGACGAAAAGGCCCCTCACCCCTTTTATACCCGTGGCTTCATCCTTCACGATGAAAACCGCATACCTGATCTTATCAGCCGAGCCTACGAGCACAAGAATACAGCCCGCTATCTCCTGGTCAAGGGGAGAGAGGATCATGTGGCCTCGAAGGAAGGAGTCCATGCCGCCATCGATCATCCTGTGAATGAATCCATTGAGGTCATGGGTGACACCAGAGACAGCCTGACCGGCATTGTCTCGGCTCTCATCGCGTCGGGTATGGAGACTCTGGAAGCGGCGATTCTGGCGGACCGGATAAACAGGCTGGCCGGACACTTGGCCGGCCCCACTCCTGCTTCTCAGGTGATGGAGGTGATCGCGCATATCCCAAAGGCAATGAAGGACGTACTGAAAGACGCGGACAAACGGCATGAGCCAGGACACCAGCGATGATACTTATTCTTCAGAAAGATCAAATGAATCAGAACTTGACAGGTATAAGGGAAGGAAAACCTTTTACAATAATAAAGGTGCTTGAAAGGCAACAACTCTTTTTTTGAATTGGAAGGCTAGATGTTAAGCGACTTTGTTGGCTGGAGCCTCATTTACTATTGCTGTCGGTCGATTTCTGATCGAGCACCTCGCGTACACTGATTGCCATGTCCTTCATGGAAAACGGCTTCTGGATGAAATGAACGCCCTCCTTCAGGACTCCCCGATGGGCGATTACATTGGCCGTGTAGCCGGACATGTATAGGTATTTGAGGGCCGGCTTCATAGAAGTGAGCCGTTCCACCAGGTCCTGACCATTCATCTCCGGCATCACGACATCGGTGATCAGCAGGTGAATGTCGCCGATATACTCTTCGACCAGGCGTATCGCCTCTCCCGGTGTCTTAGAGATCAACACTGTATACCCCAACTTCTCGAGGATCGTCTTGCCGAGGTCCAAAATCGCCTTTTCGTCCTCGACCACCAGCACCGTTTCCCTCCCCCCTAACAGTGTTCTCACCGGGCTCTCCACCAGGGTCTCGGCGGGTTCGGCCTTGTGCCGGGGAAAATAGATTTTGAACGTCGTTCCTTGTCTCAACTCGCTATAGACGTTGATGAAACCGTCGTTCTGTCTGACAATGCCGTACACAGTGGCCAGTCCCAGGCCGGTGCCCTGGCCTATAGGCTTGGTGGTGAAAAAGGGCTCAAATAGATGTGCCTGTGTTTCTTCGTTCATACCGCAACCGTCGTCGCTCACAGCCAGTAACACGTAATCGCCGGGGACAAACCCCGCATGGTCGGCGCAATAGGCCTCATCCAAAGTGATGTTTCCCGTCTCGATAGTGACCTTGCCCACCCCGGCGATTGCATCGCGGGCGTTGATGCACAGATTTGCCAGGATTTGATCGATCTGGCTGGGATCTATTTTGACGGGCCACAACTCCTCCCCTGGCATCCAGGCTAGATCAATGTTCTCGCCGATGAGCCGCCGCAGCATGTTAAGCATGTCCGATACAGTGTCGTTCAAGTTCAAAACCTTCGGAGTGATGGTCTGCTTCCGCGCAAAAGCCAGCAGCTGCCGGGTGAGGTTGGCCGATCGCCCGGCGGCTTTGTCGACCTCTTGGAGCTGGGCATGGAGTGGATCCGATGAGGCGACCTGCATGAGCGCTAGTTCTGTATGACCGATAATCAGCGTGAGCATGTTGTTGAAGTCGTGGGCTACGCCGCCCGCGAGCCGTCCCACTGCTTCCATTTTCTGGGCTTGCATAAACTGGGCTTCCAGCTTCTTCTCCGCTGTGACATCCCTGAGAAAACAGAGAATTCCCGGTCTCTTCTCCCAGATGATTGGAGCAGTGGTGAGTTGAACCCACATCTCCTTACCGTTTTTGTCTATGATCCTGAAGGGATATGCCTCAGGACGTCGCTCTCCTTCTATTAGCTTCAAGTATCTTTCAAAAACCGTATCATTGTCTCCAGGATGGATGAAGTCAACGAAAGGAATTTCAGCTAATTCTCCCGCAGAATAGCCAATCATCTCCAAGGCTTTAGGATTCGGAAATTTTGCGACCTCATCCTGGATAATGAAGATGGCCTCACTGGCATTCGTAATTAGGAGGCGATATTTCTCTTCCGATTCCTTCAGGTCCATCTCCGCCACCATGCGCCTCTGCTCCTGGATGTCTCTTTGTAATCTGGCATGGAGGATGGGTGAGACTCTGCGGGCAATGCGCTCCAGTAAATCCTTGTCCTCCTCGTTATATCCCCCTTCCTTGTTGGCCACGGAAATCACCCCGATGGTCTCCTCTCCATAGACGATGGGCACCGTGAGGAAATGATCAATGTGAATGTGCCCCTCAGGCGTGTGAAAGGGTCCGTCCGAATAGAAAGCCTTTTCCTCCCTGATCGCTCTGCCCCAGAGGCTTTTTCCCCAGGAATCCGGTGGAAATTCGATTGACTTACCGGGAACCTGGCATTCATTCCAGATCTCTCTAGTCAAACTGGGGATGATAAGGTTCCCGTTTTCCGCTATATACCCAAAGAGGCCGAATGTGCTTTTCATCACCTGAAGGACAATCGTCAGAACTTCTCCGTAAATCGCTTCGTCAGGGACGGTAAGAAAGATATTGGCAATCTGATTCAGGATAGTCTTTTCCTCTTCCGAATGTCTCAGAGTATCCTCTGCCTGCTTGCGCTCGACAATATCCCAGGAAAGGTCACCCAATTGTGATACGATCTCTATATCGCTTTCATCATAATCAGCGGGTTTGTTGCCGATGCCAACAATCGCCCTTATCAGGTTACCTCTGAGAATCGGGACAACGAGTTGTCTTATGATCGGTGCATGGCCCTCAGGCATCCCTTTGCGATGAGGCAGAGAGGCATAATCGTTGTGAATGACAGCACGACGTGCATGTACACAATCCACCCATACACCCGCCTGGGCAATATCATAATGGCTACCTTTCCCAGCAGCTGTGCACATGCTCTGCAGGGTATTTGTTGACCAACTTTGCAATGAGAGCGTCTTTTGATCTGCTTCGAGAAAATGATAGAACCCAATCGAGCTCCTGGTTAGCACCTCCATTTCATCCAGCGTTGCCGTCAGCAATTCATCCACCGAGTGTGAGCTAGCAAATTCCAATAGACGGAGGCGCGCCTGCATGATATTGTCAACCCGCTTGTGTTCGGTGATATCACGAGCAACATGCACACAACCGATCAGCTGTCCATTAGAATCAAAGAGAGGAGATGTGCTTACGACAAAATCGCCGCCTAGACGTTCTTCTTTTACCTCCACAATATGTTCCAGCCCATCAGCCAATGATTGCGAATGGGGACAGAAAGAAGGAGGTTTCTCAGTCCCATGTACGGCCTTATAGCAGGTCTGTCCGATACATGCTTGCAGTGGGAGATTCAGCCTGTCAACCATGGCTTTGTTGGCCCGAACAATGCGAAAGCCAGCATCGATGATTGCAACCAGGTCAGGTACCGCGTCGAACGTTCTTTCCCAAAGTTCTTTGGCACGACGCAAATTGCGAAAAGTCAACAGACTGGTTAGGCCGTCAGCCAAACGCCTGCCGATCGCTTCGAACAACCGCTTCTCCTCGGCTGTCCAATCCCGAGCATGGGAACATTGGTGAATTCCGAAATGCCATGGACTGCCGGTTATGGGGTAAATGGCCATGGCCATGAAGCATTTTATTTTGAATCGCTCCGATAATTCCTCAGACATGTCATGGGGCCCGAAGATTACCGGACCATCTGCGTCCAGGAGAGTACGCTGATTTTTGGCAGCGTACGTATCCATTGGCAGCTCTAGTGCCGATTCCAGGCCGCCAGGGTATTCCGGCTTGGTGCGCTCTATCGCGGAGGTCCACGTCGGCGATTCGGGGTCGCAGGGGTATATGAGGTATGAGCGATCACAGTCGAAGATTGAAATCACCACGTCGAGCACATCTCTTATCATCTGTTCAAGATCACTCGTCCCTTGCATCGCCCGATTGATTCGATCCATAGATTCAAAGAATCCGAGATGCGCCAGACGTTCTTGCTCCGCGCGCTTCGTCTCGGTAATGTCAATAAATGTGCCCACGATCCCTGCCACTTGTTTGCTTTCATCACAAAATACGTTCTTGGCAAAGATGACGGGGCGGTCTATTCCGTTATTATCTCGTACTCTGAATTCATAAACCTGCTGCTCGGGATTTTGCATCAATTCCAAGTCCTTTTGGTGATAAATCTCCGCATTTTCACTTGGCCAGAGCTCTATGACGGTTTTTCCTTTTATCTGGTCAGAACTGGCCCCGGTAAAGTCAGAGAAAGCTTGGTTACATCCCAGATATCGACCTTCTTTATCCTTATAAAATACCGGCGTGGGAATTGCCGATAACAAAGCTTCGTTAAACATCAGCAATCGTTCAAGTTGCTTGTAGGCATCTGTCAATTCATCCTCCACCCTTTTGGGCTTAGTGATGTCCCGTGCTACCCCTACGATGCGGTAAACATCGCCAGCAGTGTTGCGCACTGGGATAAGAACCGTGTGGAAGGATCGGCAACCGACCGGCAATAGGAGTTCCTCGTCATAGTTAATAAGCATTCCCGCCTCCAGGCAGCGGCGATAGTTTGCGGTGACTTGTTTAGCAAGCTTTGATGGGAATGCTTCTTCGACAAATTTGCCGGACACCTCCGAAGTTGAATACCCTACTGATTCTTCCTCAGCCGGATTGAACTCCGCGAACTTGAAGCGGCCATCAGGGGTGACGTCGAGTATGAAGATGCAATCCGATGTGTTCTCGAACACCTCGCGGTATCTAAGTTCGCTCTCCCGCAGGGCATCCTCTGCCCGTTTCAGATCAGTGATGTTCACGGAAGAACCGATAATCTGGACGATCTTTCCTGCCTCGTCTTGTACCGGCGAAAGCTGTGTCAGCCACCAAGCTCCTTGGCCGCATCCACGAAAGGACCAATCAAAACGGACGGCTTCTTCACCTTCCAGGCAGCGCTGGCAGTTCGCCCGTAGCGTTGCGGCGCCTTCTTTGGGAAAGTCTGAGATTTCCTCGGCTCGCTTGCCGACGACGTCCTCCTTACGAAGGCCGGTGGCTTCCTCGAAGGCCGGATTAATGCAACTGAAAAGGAAATTCCCAGCCACCTCAATATTTATGACGAAAATCGGAATTTTGATATGCTCGTAAATATTACGAAATAATATTTCCTCGTTCATAAGTCACCTTACGTTGAATTACGCTTTTTCAAGAGGTATTCAGCCGACCTTTCCAGCCATAGAGACGCCTGGAAAAGTAGAGCATCAACGGCTTTGTTACGATCACTAATCAGCAGCGGTCCTTCTGCTCGCCATGAGTTGAATTTGGGAGTATATTAGGCTCATGCCACTGAAAAAGGAGATAGGATTGGGAAACCTGTTGATCTGGATGGATCTTGAAATGAACGGCCTGAGTATTGAAAAGCAAGTAATCCTGGAAATCACTACAATTAAAACGAATAACAATCTCGAAATAGTCGCCCAGGGCACCGATTGATAGAACTCCTTTTTCAGGATGTGAGTATAGGAGAGTTTTTATTTGTATGTCAAGTAAAACGCGATCACAGGATGTTGAGTGTGGATTTCCTTCATTCTGCTATGACTTGGGATCGAAACCTTCATTCTTGCCAAAGTATAGATTATCCCAGTCATCATTTGGGCGATATGTCTTTTGAAATGTCCCGAGATTCGGAAAAAATCCAACCAAAATGAATAAAAGGCCAAAATTCGGTCGGTTACATAGAAACCTAGAATATCACAGGTCTTGCAATCGTTTGAAATGCTAATGTATTGGCAAGATATCTCAGACTTCAAAAAGCATGTGAAAGGGTGAAAGTGAAAGGGGACGTTGGTTCCAAAACAACTTATGAAGGTCCGAACGATACGAGGCATTTGATAGGGTATAGTCTTTGATATTGCCATACCAGGTCAAGATATCATTGAGCTCAAAAACCGTAGATATGTCTGACAAACTGCATTCAGCAGGGATTGCAGATATCTCAACGAATCACAACTTGGGTGCTTTTTAGGTTTTATACAAACCAATATTCGAATATGGATCTTCTGGCCTCCGGCGCGATTAACCGGCGGTCCATAGCATGAAAAATTTTTCACCTCATTTGGTGTCCAAAGCATAAAAAAAGGGTTAAACATATTCGTTTAATCCCTTGAAATTATGGCGGGGACGACGAGACTCGAACTCGCGACCTCCGGCGTGACAGGCCGGCGTTCTAACCAAAGCTGAACTACGCCCCCGTGTTTGGCGCAATGTTTTATGGTGGGCGGAACAGGGCTTGAACCTGCGACCCCCGGCTTGTAAGGCCGATGCTCTCCCAACTGAGCTACCCGCCCGAATGAATCCTTAAGTGATGGGCGGAACAGCGACGGGATGTCCTCCCAACTGAGCTACCCGTTTTAAAAGGAATGAAATCTAACCTTAAAAAGACCTTTTGTCAAGAAACTAATTGTGCAGTTTCTTCAGATATGGATGACTTGCTTTTCTTGATCGATTCAATGCAGAAAGGTTCACATTCCTCTTCAGGCGCAAAGAGCTTTTCTCCCTCCTCTAAGACCAGGGCTTCCTTGAGAACCGAATCCATATGGTCGACCAGGACAAGTTCAACTTTTTTAAGGATCTTCTTTGGAATATCCTCTATGTCCTTTTTGTTCTCCATCGGAATGAGTACTTTGGTCACTTCTCCCCGGTGGGCAGCCAAAATTTTTTCTTTCAATCCGCCTATTGGAAGCACTCTTCCCCTCAAAGTGATTTCACCGGTCATGGCGATATCATGCCTTACTGGTCTCCTTGTGAGGGCAGACACAATCGATGTGGCGAGGGTAATGCCTGCGGAAGGACCATCTTTCGGTATAGCCCCTTCCGGTACATGGATATGGATGTCAACCTTCTCATAGAAGTCATCGGGAATTCCAAGTTGTCTTGTTCTCGATCTTACATAACTGAGCCCCGCCTGAGCCGATTCCTGCATTACGTCACCCAACTTGCCTGTCAGCACCAAGTTTCCTTTACCAGGCATGACAACCGCTTCTGTCTGGAGGAGCTCTCCTCCCACGTCAGTCCATGCCAAGCCCGTGGTCAACCCGACTTCATCCTTTTCCTCTGTACGCCCGAAACGGAATTTCGGTACTCCTAAGTATTTACCTAGGGAAGTAGCACCAATCCTGACCTTTGTGTCCATTCCCTCCTTGACCACGGTTCTGGCCACTTTTCGACAGATAGAAGATATTTCCCGCTCCAGATTCCGGACACCCGATTCTTTCGTGTAATGTCTTATGATACTCAGAATGGCCTGATCCGACAGATCTAGATTTTCTATCTCAAGCCCGTTTGCCTCGAACTGCTTCTTCACTAGAAACTGCTTTGCGATGCTCAGCTTCTCGACTTCCGTATAGCCGGGCAGCCTGATAATCTCCATTCTGTCCTGTAAAGGAAGAGGGATACTGTGGAGGGTGTTTGCTGTCGTAATAAACAGGATCTCTGACAGATCGTAGTCCAGGTCAAGATAGTGGTCATTAAATGCGAAGTTTTGTTCCGGATCCAATACCTCCAGCAAGGCTGCCGACGGATCACCTCGAAAATCCGTGCTCATCTTATCCACTTCATCCAGGCAGAACACAGGATTATTTGATTTCGCCTTTTTCAGGTATTGAATGATCTTACCGGGTAAGGCACCGATATAGGTCCTCCTGTGACCCCTTATTTCAGCCTCATCCCTGACACCACCTAAAGAGAGGCGCACAAAATTGCGCCCCGTGGCTCTTGCCACCGACTTTGCAAGGGAGGTCTTGCCCACACCGGGAGGCCCAACAAAACAAAGGATTGGACCTTTAATTTTTTTTGTGAGAGTCTGTACAGCCAGATATTCCAGTATTCTCAATTTCGGCTTATCAAGGCCATAGTGATCTTCGTTTAAAACAGCTTCGGCCTCTTCGATATCCATCTTATCTTTGGTCCGCTCACGCCAAGGAAGAGTGAGAATCCAATCAATATAATTACGCACGACGCTGGCCTCAGCAGACATGGGGGACATCATTTTGAGCTTTTTATACTCTTGCCATACCCTCGCATGAGCCTCCTTAGACAGTCTCTTCCTCTTGATCTTTTTTTCAAGCTCATCCAGTTCTGCTTTGAAATCATCTTTTGTCCCCATCTCCTTCTGGATGGCCCGCATCTGTTCATTGAGATAGTAATCCTTCTGAGTCTTCTCCATCTGTCTCTTGACACGAGTCTTCAGACGGCTTTCCACGGTAAGGATGTGGATTTCAACCCGAAGCTTCTCAAAAAGTTTTTCCAATCTCCTATCCACGTTCTCCGCTTCCAGAAGCTCTTGTTTATCACTCACCTTTAGTGTGAGATGGGCAGCAATAGTATCAGCCAGACGGGACGGATCTTCAATGGAGGAAACCGTTGCGACAAGATCCTTTCCGATCTTATCACTGAGTTTCGCATATTCCTGAAAGCCATCATTCACCGTTCTCATCAGGGCCTTGGTTTCAAGGCCCACCTCACTCTGGATGGGAAGTTTCTCCACTTCAACCGTAAAAAAGGGTTGGTCATCCAAAAAGCTCTTTATAACGGCCCTCTGCTTTCCTTCAATAAGGGCCTTGACCGTTCCGTCAGGCAACCTTAGCAACTGGAGAACAGTTCCCAAAGTGCCAAACAGATATATATCTTTCTCAGAAGGGTTATCTATCTTTGCGTCCTTTTGCGAGGAGAGAAAGATCTCCTTTTCTTGAGACATGACATACTCAAGGGCCTTGATCGATTTTTCCCGGCCAACAAAAAGAGGGACCACCATATTGGGGAATACCACCACATCCCTCAGGGGCAACAAGGGATATATGAGATTCTCGTCTCCGGATCCTTGTGGCAAATCTTTCTTTGTTATATTGAACATAGCCTATGCATACTCCGCCTGGTTTTCATAGAGTAATAAAGGAGATTCATTCCGTACTATGACTTCCTCACCAATCACACATTCCCGTATATTTGGCATACTTGGTAAATCATACATGATATCCAGCATAACGGATTCCAGAATCGCCCGAAGGCCTCGCGCGCCGGATTTGCGCTTGACCGCGTCCTTGGCCACAGCCAGAAGGGCCTCATCTGTGAACTTGAGTTCGACATCCTCCAGTTCAAAGAGTTTCTTGTATTGCTTCACGAGGGCGTTTTTAGGCTCAGTGAGTATTCTCACAAGGGCGTCCATGCTCAGATCCTCGAGTGTTGCAAGTATCGGTATTCTGCCAATAAACTCAGGAATGAGACCGAATTTTATCAGATCTTCAGGTTGTACGAAAGACATGATGGCACTCTTTTCTTCCTTCTCAGCCCCATGAACATCGGCTTCGAAACCCATCGACTTACTTCCGATACGACTCTTGATTATTTTGTCCAGGCCGTTAAAGGTTCCACCGCAGATGAAAAGGATATTGTTTGTATTCACTTTGACAAAGTCCTGCTGGGGATGTTTCCGCCCTCCCTTGGGTGGAACACTGGCCATGGTCCCTTCTATGATCTTCAAAAGAGCCTGCTGAACACCTTCCCCTGACACATCCCGGGTGATGGAGGGGCTGTCGGATTTTCGCGCGATTTTATCAATCTCATCAATGTAGACGATTCCCTTACAGGCGGAATCCACATCATAGTCTGCCATCTGAACCAAGTTCAAAATGATGTTCTCCACATCCTCTCCAACATACCCTGCCTCGGTCAGTGTCGTGGCATCGGCAATAGTAAAAGGAACGTTGAGAATCCTTGCTAGAGTCTGAGCCATAAGGGTCTTACCCGATCCTGTAGGACCAATTAATAGGATGTTACTTTTCTGGATCTCCACGCCCTCCATATCAATCTTTGAACCGATGCGTTTGTAGTGATTATGGACGGCCACAGAGAGTATCCTCTTCGGTCTTTCTTGCTCGATGACGTATTCATCCATCAATGCCTTTATTTCGTATGGCTTTGGCAACGATTCAGATATCCCTTTCTCGGTCTCTCCCCCGTACTCCTCAGCTATTATTTCATTACAGAGTTGTATGCACTCATCACATATATATACTGAAGGTCCCGCTATCAGCTTCTTCACTTCATCTTGGCTTTTTCCACAGAAGGAACATAGCAGATCGTCGTTGACATCACCCTTTCTTTGCATTTAATCTTTCCCCTTTGTCTCTGATTCCGGATTGATTTCCCGCTTCTTGATGATCCTATCCACAATCCCGTATTTCAGCGCCTCCTCGCCGCTCATAAAGAAGTCGCGCTCCGTATCTTGGCGGATCTTCTTTAGAGGCTGACCGGTATGCTCCACAAGGATTTGATGAACAGTCTCCTTCATTTTGAGTATTTCTTTGGCCTGAATATCGATGTCCGTGGCTTGACCCTGAACACCGCCTATTGGCTGATGAATCATGATGCGGGAGTGTGGTAGTGCATAGCGTTTTCCTTTCGCACCTGCTGCGAGAAGCAGTGCCCCCATACTCGCACATTGACCCATGCAAATCGTGGCCACATCGGGTTTGATGTACTGCATGGTATCATATATGGCCAATCCCGCGGTCACAGAGCCTCCGGGAGAATTGATGTAAACACTCACTTCTTTATCAGGGTCTTCGGATTCGAGAAAAAGAAGCTGGGCTATGATCGTATTAGCCATGTCATCATGTATCGTGTCTCCAAGGAAGATGATGCGGTCTTTCAGCAGGCGGGAATATATATCATAGGCACGCTCGCCCCGGGCTGACTGCTCAACTACAACTGGTATTAGCATTGTGTATTATCCTCTCCCACATTCCGAGACCTTTGAAAAACACCCTCTTTTGCCCAATCTCGGCTTCAGGTTCAAATTCTAATCCTCGAAATACTCAAAGTATTCCTGGCTGTCCCGATAAAAATCGGGAGGGTTAAAATTTTCGCCTTCTTTGACCTCGAACAAAATTGAGAATTTTTCAAAGGTCTCATTCTGTACCGAACAAACGGGTATCTCATTACCGACCGGACAGTGAGTGTTCTTTTATTCTTCCTCCTGTTTGGGCTTGCCTTTTTCAATCTTTTTCGTCTCAATAATCTTAGCATTCTCAACCAGATAATTCAAGGTCTTTTCCTCCAAGAGCTTTGCTCTAAACGACTCAAGGAGGTTGTTGGCTTCATAGTATTTTCGAACAATTTCAGGCTGTTGTCCAATGCTCATTGACATCTCTACGAAGCCTTCGGACAACTCTGTCTCGTCAATGGCAAGGTCGTCCCTTCTTGCTATTTCTTCCAGGATCAGCATCTCTTTAACCCTCTTCTTCGAAGTCGGTACTAGATCATCTCTCAGTTTTCCCTCGTCTAATCCAACCTTCTCCAAAGTGGACCCGGATCTCAAAAGGCTCTGTTTGATTCGCCCTATTCCATTATCGACTTCCGATTCCACAAGACTTTCCGGCAACTCAATATCCACACCCTCCGATATCTCATCCATCAGCCTTCCCTTGAGTTCCCGATCTATCCGGTTCTCCTCTTGAGACTGTAGGTTTTCCTTAATCTTCCTCTTGAGTTCATCGAGAGTCTCGAAATCTGCCCCAAGGTCTTTGGCAAAGCCGTCATCCAGATCAGGAAGGATCATTTCCTTAATATCCTCCACCGTAACCTTAAATCTAATACTCTTCCCTGCCAATTTAGGTTGAGAGTGATTCTCCTCAAAATCCACTTTAACCTCAGAATCGTCTCCTTTATGAAGACCAATTAACGCCTTTTCAAAATCCCTATGAAAACTATGCGACCCAACCTGTACCAGGAAATTTGAGCCCTCAACACCTTCTATGTGCTTATCATCTTCAAACCCCCTATATTCAATAACCGCATGATCATCTTCCTTTATGCCACGATCTTCGGTGATGGAGGTTAATGTGCCCCGACTTTTTCTGATTTCCTCCAGTTGTTTATCCACATCTTCATCACTGACAGAGCAGATCTCTTTCTCTATCTCCACGCCGATGTAGTTGTTTATGTCAAACTCAGGTCGAACTTCCATCACAGCAGAATACCTAAAATTCTGCCCGGCTTTTAGAATACTGTTTTCAAAAACCGGCATATTCAGGGGGACAATATTAATCTCTTCAACTGCCTTCAAAAAGGTCTCATTGATTAGATTTCTTGCCACATCTTCCATCACCTGATCACCAAACTGCCTCTCGAGAAGCGTTCGAGGGGCCTTGCCCGGTCTAAACCCAGGTAGTTTGACTCCCTTTTTCAAGTCTTTATAGGCCTCGTCTATTTTCTTGGCTACTTCTTCCGCCTCTATTTCAATTTCCAGTTTTCTCTTCACAGGGCTGAGATCTTCCAGATTGGTCTTCATCCTCTCTCCTATTCATCGACAACGTAGTATGGGTTATTCCGAGGGCAGGAAAGGCAAAGTACTTTGCCGCCGATTATATCAAAACATTTAGCAGAAATTTAACTATCATTCACCCTATTTCAAGTCATCCCAAACGGTATTTCCAGAAATCTTTCACAGGGAAATCGTTTCGGACGTCTCCTCATCGAGGATATCATCTTGAGGAGAAGTTCAAGGCTATAAAAACACAAACAATAATGTCAATATCAAAGCACACCGTATAATCAATTCAGTTACAGGGACTTCAACGTGGTTTACTGGTCGGCTAAATAATTAAACACCAACTCCATTCGATTTGTAGAATGAGACCTTTGAAAAACGCTCAATTTTGTTCAAGGTCAAGGAAGGCGAGAATTCTAACCCTCCCGATTTTCATCGGGACAGCCAGGAATACCCTTAAGTATTTCGAGGATTAGAATTTGAGCCTGACGCCGCTTGTCCCGCCATAGCCTTTGGCGACGGCGGAAGATTGGGCACAAGGGGGCGTTTTTCAAAGGTCTCAGAATGGCGATGCGGGAAGGGGAAGCAGACCTCCATCGGAGAATAGATCGGAGTGGACTATATCACATGGATTCACAAAACTCTCTCATTCCCTGCCTCGTTCTTTGACTAGTTCAATAAAAGCTTCTAGATTCTCTTCGGAACCAAAAACATCATGATATAACTTCTCGCTCCAAAGAGTAAGTCCCAATTCAAATATCTCATGAATTAACCTGTCTGCGCTTTCTGCACCTTGCAGTCTTGCGGCCTGGTAAAGAAAGTCTTTTGGAACCTCAATAGGGTACAACGCTGCGGAAGAATCACCTTCGGGTTTTAGGTACTCCTGAATACTCTTGAGGATTCTGAGATTCACATATTTACTTCTATACTCTTCCTCATCCATATTCTTTACCAACTATGCAATAATTATAATAATGATAGTATGGAACGCCCGGCAAGTCAACAAGAAGCTTAGTATCTTATCTGTTGAAATACCGGGCAAACTGTTCACAACTCCACTCACACTTTCTGATGGTGAAGCACTGATATCCTGGCGAGGGGGAGCTTTAGAGCGTATTGCTGGCAATTAGAGAGGACTGTGTCTTGTAGGTTTTGTAGTAGGCAAAGACCTTTTCTATATAGAGTCGGGTGGCCTCGAAAGGGGGAACGCCTTTGTACTGCCTGACTCTCTTGCTTCCCGCGTTATAGGCTGCAAGGGCAAGTCTTTCATCCCCATTGAACTGATTTAGGAGTGTTCTAAAATAGGCGACACCGGCACGTATATTGTTCTTCGGGTCGAAGGCGTCTTCAACGCCATAGGATTTCGCGGTCAGGGGCATCAACTGCATCAAGCCCTTTGCCCCTTTCTTGGAAATTGCTCTAGGATTGTAACTGGATTCAACCATGATAATAGCTTTTACCAGGGCTGGATCGATCTTGTGACGGCAGGCTACTTCATCGATAATCGGATGGAATAATTCATCTTTCTTCTTGGTAATGATTGATGATGCAGAGTTCACCCCCTCAGTTCCGGTTTCTCCCATAATTGGAGTAGAAGCAACCCCCTCCTGAACAACAATGGATTTCGTATCCCCACTATGGATTAGCTCTTGTCCCTCAGGAAGGGAATCAGATTGTATATATGAAATGATCACGCCGAGTAATATCCATAGCACTAGCTTTCTCTTAGAATGGTTCATAACTCATGACTCCTTTTACGTACACCTTTCCACCGATACAAACATGTCTATGACCTGGGAAGGATGAATCTAAAACCTTTTATTATATATATTCAGAGTTAAATGTAAAGGATTAAATGTGAATTTTTTCTCAAAGTAGTACTAATTCGACATGTCATTGCTATCTTAACTGAAACCTCAATCTGTCAGCTGAATACTATGTATTGTGCAACATGTCAACAAGAATCGCAACATATTGCGATTTTTTAGTGGAGACTCCTCCGGGAAGGAATTTATCGACAAATGGGCGTCGCCTCCCCTCAAAAGCCGAGTGGACTCCAAATAGAATAGAGAGTCTGAGGAGGCGTCAAAATGGTTAAGCTTGTCAAAATGGGCGTAATTCCTTAGTATCATTGAATAGTAGGTATCAACTCTAGAAGAGTTCGTCGCAAAATGGAATTCTCTTTTCTAAAGAGGCGAGATATGCAAAGGATTCAAGGGGCCTAGGATTCAAGGATTCCCCGTAAAAGACGAAGGGATCTTCAACAAGTGAAATGCTGAAAGATTACAAGGTTGCTCAAGATAATAATAAAATCACTTGAAAGCAATCCTTGAATCCTGGAATCCTTGACCCCTCTTCTTCTAATCCGCTCTGCAGAAATCTTATGCGGAGGCTGGACTAAATTGGAGGAGACCTGAAAGTAGTGATCAAGTGTAAATGAGAACGCTCTAATCAAAAAACCGCCTTTGAGAGTGTCCTTGTGAAAAAGAACCATGCCCGTTTTATAGCTCTGGGAAACCGTTTACGAGGTGTTCCAGAGGTCATAACCCTCGGGGTTAAGCCCAACTTCCATGACTATCCCCCTCACGAAAGGGCTTTGATTTCTGAGGCTCCTCTGATTCTATACCCCAGCCTCAACTATGCCCAGTTCTTCACAACCATAGGTAAAAAGATTTTTCCGAGTCTGGATACATACCTTTACGCTGACGAAAAGATCAAACAGACGACACTCTTCAACATGTTGAATATACCCCACCCACGAACAAAGATATATTATCACCTTCATCATGGGGATATTTTGAAAGAATTCAGTTTCCCTTTCATTGCGAAGTTACCCAGGGCCTCTGCTCAAGGAAGAGGAGTCTTCAAGGTCGACAATGAAGAAGTACTTGAAAAATACTTGCAACTCACCCGTGTGGCCTATATACAGGAGTACCTGCACCACGATAGGGATTTAAGGATTATTCTTATTGAGCATGAGCCGATCTTGGCTTACTGGCGAATTCCTCCACCCGGTAGTTTTAAGACCAATGTCTTTCAGGGAGGATCTCTCAGCTTTGAAAACATCCCTTCTGAGGCTGTGAAAATGGCTCAAAGATTTTCAAAAGAATGCAATTTTAATGATGTGGGGCTCGATCTTATACAACACAAGAATAAGTGGTATTTGATCGAGGCAAATATGAAATACGGGCGTAAGGGTCTGCGCATGAAAGGAATAGACCTCAAAGAGATTATGAGGCAAAAGCTCCTTTCTGGAGATCTCCTTTAGCCTGCCGTACATGTTTTATCCTATTCACAATACAGATACAAAGGCCTGGAGATGAGAGGAAAACGCAAACTCAAAATACTGGCTTATACTTTAGGAGTCCTCTCTCTACTACTAGTAATTTACCTCATAATCCTCTACATTCAGGTCTCAAGAGATGCATCCGACCGTATAGAGAGAGGTGTTATCGACAGCATTACCTTCTCTGAAAGCCCCGTCTATTTTGACGATGGAGAAACACCCATTGGTGTCTTTTTTGACAGAATACACAGCCAGCACCTTTCTTTCGAAGAAACGCCAAAAATGTTTATCAAGGCCATTATAGCGACTGAAGACAAAAGATTCTTTGATCATCCCGGTTTCGATGTTCGGGCTATACTCCGGGCATTGATTACTCGATATGGGGGAGGGAGTACCATCACACAACAGACGGCCAAGAATATTTTTAAACGGAAGAAAGAGTCCATTATTACGATCAAATTAAAAGAGCTGATTCAGGCCGTTCTGCTCGAAAGAAACTACTCGAAAGAAGAGATTCTAGAGATGTACATTAACCAATCCATCTCCATCAGGGGTTTTGGCAGAGGGCTGAGTATTGCAGCCCAATATTTTTTTGATAAAACGCCCCAAGATCTTGACCTGGTAGAAAACGCTTTCATGGCCGGTTACGCAAACTCCCTTAGATTTGATCCGTTTCTTAAAAAAAAGGAAGCCGATAGAGAAGAGACCAAACGGTTGGCCAATATGCGAAAAAATTATGTCCTTAAGGCCATGCGAAGAAACAACTTTATCACTGAAGAAGAGTATTTAAAGGCCAAGGAGACAGAAATTCCATTCAATGAGGGCAAAATCACCTACGATTTAAGTGTCGCGCTTGACTATGTCCGTGAACAGCTTGAATCGGATTACTTTAAGGGCATCCTACAAGAACAAGGCATAGAGAACATTTCCACCTCCGGAATCAAGATATACACCTCCATCAACAAAGAGACCCAAGAAAGTGCACTTAGAATCCTAAGGCAGCACTTGCCTCAATTGGATGTCGAGCTGACAGGATATGGCAGTTTTCCTGCTCAAGAAGATTCTAAAGGTTCTCAGCCAAATGAGAATCTCCCTTTTCTTTGCCGCATCACTCATATCAATAAAGACTCCCAGAATCCTTCTGTTGTCGTAGCCTGGAATACGGGAGGAGGCATCATCGATTATGAAGGGCTTAGACCGATAGGAGACGCCTGGCTTAAATGGAAACGAGGGAGCTGGGCCCTTTTTGATAAACGCCATATTCCGCAATTTCTTGAGACGCTCAAGGTTGGGGAAGAGGTCGAGGTTCAAGTCATGGGCGCGGCAAAGGAGAATGGACAAACACGGTATATGTTGTCCAAAAAGCCCGAACTGGATGGAGCAATCGTTGTCTTGCATAAAGGGATGATAAAGGCAATGGTGGGCGGTTTTGAAGACCGGTTCTTTAACCGAGCCGTAGATGCCAAGAGACAGTTGGGCTCCATCTTCAAGCCCCTGGTCTACACGGCAGCCTTGGGACTCAAGTGGAACAACCTCGACGAACTCACAAACATGAGAGAGTTGTTTCAGTATCAAAGTACATTCTACAAGCCGAGGGATCACGAACCCGGGCCTGACCAGGTATCCATGCTTTGGGCTGGGGCTGCATCTGAGAACATTGCCACGGTCTGGCTCCTTTATCATCTTACGGATAAGCTGAATATGAGCGAACTCCGTGAAGTAGTTGAACTCCTCGGTCTGGCCAGAAAAGCTACTGAATCCTATCAAGCGTACGAAAGAAGGATTCGAGACAAGCACGGAGTGGTGGTCAACAGAGAGGCTATGTCGGAGGCGGCTTTCAATGAGGCGAAAAGAGAAATAGAAACGGACTTGATATTCATGGGCTATGAAGAGGCCCTTAAAAATGTCCGTCGACTTCATTACAGAGTCAAGACGAGTGAATTAAATCTCAAAGACCCTGGTGAGAACTTCATTCACCGTCTGAACTTTCAAAACCTCAGAATGCTAAATATTGACATGAAGGCGGATTTAAAAAAAGTTCTGGATATTCTTGATTCATACACTAAAAACCGCTCTTCAATATTGACTGGAAACCTTTCAGAGGCTTTGCGGCGCTTCTACTTCACACTGACCCCGAAGGGTGATATCAGATTAATCTATACAGATTCGCGGTCTTCAAGCAATGATAACGGATTACACCCGATAACACCCCAATGGGTTTTGGACAGAGAAGGCGTCTTACCCATAGAGAAGATATGGATAGACGGAATTATTCCTTCCCAGGTGATTGATCTGCTTCATGAGCGGCTCAAAGACAATTATGACAGACTCAATGAGCATCGGCCCTATGATTTTGAGGTTCTTTCTAGGGTCAGGGATTTCAGAGTACTCGTCAACTTGTCCTACGTAAAACGTGCCTCTGAAATAATGGGTATCTCTTCGAGGCTTGATCCGGTCCTCTCATTTCCTTTTGGTGTGAATTCCATAAGCATTATCGAAGCGGCCTTGGTCTATCATACAATCATGACAGGAGATATCTATCCCCTTTCCGATCATATCACCCCGGGGATGGTTCCTATAATCACTAGGATAGTCGACCGTGAAGGAGAAACCATCTGGAAGTATCATCCTCAGAGAAGAAACATTTTACATAACAGAGTCTCGAGTATGGTATCTGAGATACTTCGTATGGTGATACAGGAAGGGACCGGAAGGATGGCCAGAGATGCCATCCAACTCTCTGTGAGGGTAGATGGAGACGATGTCCATATCCCTATCCCCGCTTTTGGAAAGACCGGGACAGCGGATTCGAGTATAAATTCAAGCTTTGTCGGCTTTTTCCCGGGGCTGGAAAGAGATTCGAGCCGTCTGAACAATCAAGAAGGTTACGTCATCGCTGGCTATGTGGGATACGATGACAATCGCCCCATGGAAGGAGAACATATCTCCATTTTTGGGTCTTCAGGGGCCCTTCCCATCTGGATTGAAACGGCAAATGTCATTGTCAATAGTCATATGTTCAAGAAGGATCTTCATTTTGCAGATTTGATCTTTAGTATGCCGTCATTTTCTGTGATGAATGAGAAGAAACTGACCCCTGTGGAGGTTTCCACAACGACAGGACTGCCCATAGGAAATGAGAATAATAGAGGGGAGGAAAACGTAACGCAGACATGGTCTTTCACCAAGGAGAGAGAGGGTATCATAGAATTGAAAAGAATTTATTCGCCTATTATGGGAGCAGGCTATGAAGAAACATTCGAAAATTAGATTGATCATTGCCCTTTTTCTATCCTTTGCCTTTGTCTTAGGATGCCTCCCCGAGACCAGGATGATACGGGTACACTCAAAACCCGAAGTGATTATCCCTCCTCCGTCTCCCCTCTCTGTTCTTGATGATAACATCACTTATCTTGAAGGAGTGTTGCTTGATAGCGAGTTGAATGATGAAGACACAGAGATGGCCAGAGATCTCTTGTCCGCCTATAAGATGCTCCGGGACTATTTCCTGAGAAAAGACACATCTCCGAATTACGACAGGGTTATTCAAAAACTCTCTGAGACTCTGATGCGCCTCGACCGTAACTATTTTCTAAAACGGGATATGGCAGGGCCCCTTTACTCCGAGACTATCACGGCATTATCCGAAGCACAGGATATGATCCGGAACAAGTTTTATTCAGGAGATTATCTTGGTGTCGTTACTGATACCATGGAATTGAAGGACTCTTTTGGTCCAGGTTCGATTCCGCTGGACATCAGATTATTTCTTGCCGTGTCTCTTGCCAAAAGAGGTAGATTGGAGGAAGCCGCCGTTGCGGGTAAATCCATCCTCCTCGAACTCAAAGAAAGGCCTGATCTAGCCTTCATCCTCACCCACATCAAGGATGTGATCCGTGATAAATGCTTTTCCGGGGATTATCAGGGTGTCATTGATGACACTATTGAATTGAAGACCGTTTTTGGGCCTGATGCGATATCAGTAGACATTGGGTTTCTTCTTGCTGTGGCTCTTGCGGAAATGGGCATGAAGGAAGAAGCAAATATCCTGGGAAGCAGGCTCATTGATGAATTTGAGGCCAAACCTGATTTGGCTTTTCTTCAGAGCCTTCTCATAGATTGGCAACTTGATCTGGGAAATAAAAATTTGATCCTTCAGATCTACAGGGAACTAGTGAATCACATGGATGAAATCATGAAAAAATACCAAACCGATGACGTGACCAAAGGGCTACTCAAAGACCTGGTCGACCAGAGGATTCAAAAGGAAAAGGAGGCCCGATTTGTCTACGAAGAAAAGGCTCTGATATGGGCTCGACAGCTGATCGAGGAAGAACGATATGAAGAGGCGATCAGGAGAATCAATGAACTCGGAGACGACCAAGACATGACTTTGGAAATGAAAGAACTGAAAGATCTTGCCATCGAGGGATTCATCAATCAGGAGCGTGATAGGGCGGCCGCCTATTTGCTGAGGGGGAGACAGGCAACAGATCCGGACAAAAAGAAGGAGTTTCTCCTGCTATCCTATAGCCGGCTCAGAGCGTTGATTGAAAAATACCCCCAATCCGGTCTGGTTAAAACGCTGAATGAAGACATAGAAACAGTAAAGACCGAGCTGGACAAGCTGGGAAATGCTGTGGAGTATTAGGATGAGTGTGACTCTTTCGCGATAACAAGGTTAGATCAATTGATTTCAACAAGAAACTCTTTCGAAAACGTGGAAGTTGTAGGCCTCGGCCAAGCCTGCGTAGACTATCTGGGGAGAATTCCAGCTTATCCTCGGGAGGATGGAAAGGTCGAGTTGACGGATCTTCACACCCAGTGTGGCGGTCCCGCTTCCACATCCCTTGTGACTCTATCCCGTTTGGGAATAGAGACCGCCTTTTTGGGATCTATATCCGATGATCCTTTTGGCATTGAAATACGAAAAGGGCTTAAAGAGGAAAGGGTGGACGCCACTTTTTTGAAAGTGAGTCCCGGGTATACCTCTCAATTTGCCTTCATCGCGATCACAAAAAAAAACGGCGCACGAACCATCTTCTGGGACCGGGGGAGTGTACCACACCTGACATCAAACGACGTGGATTTGAGCCCTTTTTCTCATGCCCGTGTCTTTCACACAGACGGACTGATGCTGGAGGCCTCAATCGAGGCCGCCAATCAGGCTAAAGCCATGGGGATGGCCATTGTGATGGACGCCGGCACTCTGAGAGAGGGGTGTAAAGAACTGGTGTCTCTGGTGGACGTCCTCATTGCCTCACAAGGATTTGGCGAAGCCCTGGTGGGTAGCGGCGAGCCGACCGAAAATGCCCTTAAGGCCCTTACGCGATGGGGTCCTCAGGAGGTCATTATTACGCTCGGGGCCAATGGAAGTGTTGGATGGTGTAATGGAAACATCACCTCCCAAGATGCCTTTTCTGTGGAGGTGATGGATACTACAGGAGCGGGAGATGTCTATCATGGTGCCTATATCTACGGTCTTCTCCAGGGCTGGAACATGCCAGAATGTATGCGATTCGCTTCGGCCGCATCTGCCCTTAAATGCACGGAAATTGGAGGGCGTAAAGGAATTCCAAGTCTCGATAAAGTAAACGCCTTCATCAAGCATTCATAGATGCCCGAAGTTTCTACCACACGAATGAATGAACCGTTTCTCAACCCCTTGTTAAAACAGAGGGGAGATTATTCCTCACTTTTATATAATCCCTCCTATGGTGTTACTCAGTGATAGAAATACTGTCTTACGTCAGTATCCCGCCTTTTTATCAATCTGCTTGGATTGGATATTAAACGATTCCTCACAAGAATTTGTGGGTGGGAAATGTACGATGTAATTGAACTGAAGAAAGGTGGCGAATATCCACTTTCAATCGTTAACCAAAATAACAGTGTAAACAAGATCGTTAAAAACACTAATATTTTCAAGTTATTCTAGCCTTCTTTATCACCTATGGACCTACAAATTCTTATAAGGAGCCTATTATTCATCAACTTTTCATCTTGATTTCATAATCCCTTCATCTCCCTAGTCCAGTATGAACACAAAACGAGTTCATGAAACAATAACCTAAAGACAGGGAGGTGGCGAAATGACAAGAATAATAAGAAGGTCTCTGTGTCTCCTACTTGGTGTAGTCCTTATCTCTTTTGCCTCAACCGTCCGGGGCGAAGGCGAAAATGACAAAACACTCTCACCCTATTTCTTCATCGAAAACGGCGATCCCGAAACAGATCATTTTCCCCTGAAAAATACTCAAGTATACGTGAACATCACCGGTGTGATCGCGGATGTAACTGTCACCCAGCAATACACAAACAACGGCACACGCCCCATTAATGCGCGTTACATCTTTCCGGCCTCCACCCGAGCAGCAGTTCATGGTATGGAGATGAAAATTGGCGAGAAGGTCATTTATGCCAAAATCAAGGAGCGTCAAACCGCTCAGAAAGCATTCGACAAAGCAAAAAAGCAGGGGAAAAGCGCCTCATTGCTAAAACAACAGAGGCCCAATGTCTTTTCCATGAATGTGGCAAATATTATGCCTGAAGATACCGTTGATATCGAACTGCGTTACACGGAATTACTCGTACCCACAGACGGAACCTATAGGTTCGTCTACCCGACCGTTGTCGGCCCCCGGTACTCAAACCAACCAGAGGAAGGAGCACCTGAAGCAGATCTGTGGGTAAAAAATCCTTACCTAAAACAGGGCAGCGAGCCTCGGATGAAATTTCACCTTGATGTACACATCTCTACGGGCCTTCCGATTCAGGAGATTTTTTGTTCTTCTCATGAAACAAAAACCACATGGGAAGGAAAATCTATTGCTAAACTGAGGCTAAAGGATTCTGAGACGTTCGGCTCTAACCGAGATTTTATTCTCGACTATCGATTGACTGGAAGACAAATCGAGTCAGGCCTGATGATGTATGAAGGGGAAGATGAAAAATTTTTTCTTCTCATGGTCCAACCACCAGAACGGGTAGAGCTCGAGGACATCCCCCCACGGGAGTATATCTTTGTAGTGGACGTCTCAGGATCGATGCATGGATATCCCTTGAATACGGCTAAGAAGCTGCTCAAGGACCTTATAGGGGGACTCAGGAAGACCGATACGTTCAATCTCGTTCTCTTTGCTGGTGCGTCTAAACTCATGGCTCCTCGATCCGTTCAAGCCACAACAAAAAATATTCGCCGTGCCATTCGAATACTTGACAATACCAGGGGTGGAGGCGGGACTGAGCTTTCTCGTGGCTTGGAGAGGAGCCTCTCCATCCCTCGAGATGAAACCTATTCCAGAACAACAGTCATTGTGACCGACGGATATATTTCAGCGGAAAAAGAGGTGTTTAGCCTGATCCGGGAAAACCTCAACCGTACCAATGTCTTTTCCTTCGGTATCGGTACAAGCGTCAACCGCTACCTGATCGAGGGCATGGCAAAAGCCGGATTAGGAGAACCTTTCATCGTCATTGAACCGGAGGAGGCCCATCTCGCAGCAGACAAGTTTCGAGAATATGTGCAATCTCCGGTCCTGACCCGGATTTCAATTCAATATCAAGGTCTTGATACTTACGATATAGAGCCTCCGTCAATTCCTGATCTTTTCGCTCAACGCCCGGTCGTTGTATTCGGTAAATGGCGAGGACAGCCCCTTGGGACCATAGAACTCCGTGGTTCCGGGGGAAAAGGTCCATATATTCAAGCAATCGATGTGACCAATACAACCCCCCTGGAAATGAACCATGCCCTGCGTTACCTCTGGGCTCGCACACGAATCTCACGCCTATCGGATTTCAATTTCAACAATGGCGATTCAGAAAACGAGGCACAAATTACCTCCCTCGGACTAACCTACAATCTATTGACGGCCTATACCTCTTTCATCGCTATTCATGAAGAAATCCGGAATCCTGAAGGCAACAGCAAAGACGTAAAGCAGCCACTACCCCTGCCCAAGGGAGTCTCCGATCTGGCTGTGGGGGCATCTTGTTCAAATGTCCCGGAGCCTGAACTGACTCTAATGCTTGGGGTGCTCGCAACCATTCTCGCATCATTGTTCTGTTTCAGAAAACTCAGACGAAAATATTCAGCCAACATCCCAGATACAGGATCTAGAATACAGGATCTAGAATACAGCGTACAGGATTCTTATGCTTTTATCTTTAATCATTAGAAAAAGTCCCAGGGCACCTCAGTCTCTTATCCTTTACGGACTGACTCTCCTTATCGCCCTGGGGCTTAAGTATCATTACAGCCGGTCCGGAAGCGAGGAGCTTTTCTGGATATTGGCTCCTACTGCCGGATTGGTTGAATTCATCAACGGCACTCCATTTGAAAACGAGGGCAACACAGGATATGTCAGTCATGAACGACATGTCATCATCGCTCCATCTTGTGCCGGAATCAATTTCATGATCATTGTCTTCTGTATGACCGCGTTTTCTGGATTGAAGACCTTGACTGGTATCAGGGCAAGATCTCTCTGGCCAATGGTCAGTCTGATCACAGCCTATGGACTTACATTAGGGACCAATTCTTTTCGGATCATCACTTCCATGGCTGTTTATGAATCGGAATTCCTTCGGGGCTCGATTTCAATGGACCTGATTCACAGGATCCAGGGGATCCTCATCTTTTTCATTTCTTTGAATCTCTTTTACCTTATTCTCCGTAGGGTCTTGAATATGTTTCAACATCATCCTACGGAAAAGAAAGTCAATACCGATTATTCAACAAATCATTCTAGGAGTGTCTCAAAAAACCTTAGCCCGATTTTCTGGTATTGCGCCGTGACCATTGGGATTCCTCTTCTTAGCCGTGCCTACCATGGACAAGAAGACACCTTTTTTCGGCACATTGTTGTTATTTTGTCCGTTTGTCTACTCACATTTGTTCTTTTTTCTCTAGTTCGCTTGAGTTGTCAATATCTGTTTTTTAAGATAAGGTATCGTAAAGAAAACGGGATCAATAGATAAAAACATACCGAACGGGATGCATAGAATTCACAGGATAGAAAGAGGCCATGACAAACAAAATTATGATTGTGGATGACGAACCGGCTATTGCAGATACCATCCAATATGCCCTTGAGACCGACGGATTCGAGACCCTCTGTTTATCTTCCGGAAGGGACGTCATATCTCTCTTATCCGAAGACACCTTTGACCTGATTATTTTAGATATCGGCCTGCCGGATATCAACGGAATGGAACTGTGCAAAGAAATTCGAAAGACTCATAAAATCCCCATCATCTTTCTGACGGCCCGAGCGGACGAGATTGATCGCGTCGTCGGACTTGAAATCGGGGCTGATGATTATGTCACCAAACCCTTTAGCCCCAGGGAGTTGACCGCCAGAGTAAAAGCCATACTTCGTCGGAGTCAACCTGCCTCTGAAACAGAGACGTCCGCCTCCCCCTTTCAGATTGATGAATCCAGACGCCGTATATCCTACTTCGAAAAATCTCTGGACCTTTCGAGATACGAATATAACATTCTGAAGACTTTTATCCGTCGTCCAGGTCATGTCTATTCCCGTGATCATCTGATGGATCTGGCCTGGGACGAACCCGAGACAAGCATGGACCGAACCGTGGACGCCCACATCAAGAACATTCGGGCCAAACTAAAGGAGATTAAACCTCAAATCGATCCCATCACGACTCACCGAGGTATGGGGTACTCCCTAAGAGAGGATCTATGAAACTAGGCACCCGTATATTCATTTGTTACATGTTGATCTTTGCGGCCTGCTTCTTTTATCCCGCCAACTGGATCCTTGACAGCCTCCGCACCCGATATTTGGAAGGTGTTGAAGATCCGCTGGTGGATCAAGCCAATATCCTGGCAGGTATTGTGGGACATCAGATAGAGAATGATCAATTTGATCCCGAAACTCTTTATGATGCACTAAGCAGTGTCTATTCCCGTTCTTTGGCCGCGAAGATCTATGAGTTGACCAAGGACCGAGTAGACGAACATTTTTACGTGACAGACATCGACGGGCGAGTCATCTTCGACTCTGAAGACAAGAGTAATATCGGCGCGGATTATTCTCACTGGCAAGACGTTCGCCTAACCCTGGAGGGGAAATATGGTGCCCGAACCACTCTCAAGGATCCCAACGATTTGACCTCGTCGGTCCTTTATGTCGCGGCCCCTGTTATGGCCGAAGACCATATCGCAGGAGTTCTGACCGTAGCCAAGTCAACCACCAATATTAACGAGTTTTTGGAAAGTGCCAAACCAAAGACTTTGCAGGTAGGGATCATCTCGGCACTTATCGCAGTCCTTTTGAGTTTTTCGGCATCTGTTTGGATTGCAAGCCCCATCAAACGCCTTACCCTTTATGCAGATCAAGTTCGCAAAGGAAAAAGGGCAGAATTTCCAAGACTTGACACCAGCGAAATCGGTAGGATGGGTCAGGCCTTTAAAAAAATGCAGGAGGCATTGGAAGGCAAGAAATATGTCGAGCAGTATATTCAGACCTTGACACATGAAATCAAGAGCCCTCTTTCAGCCATCCGCGGGGCTGCCGAACTTCTGGAAGAGAGGATGAAACCTGAGCGTCGTGTACGGTTTCTGTCCAACATCAACAATGAAGCAAACCGTATTCAGGATATCGTCGATCGTATGCTGGAATTGTCGGAACTCGAAATCCGTGAGACGCTTCAAAAAAGGGAAAAGATCTCTTTGCCATCCTTGGCGAAGGCGGTTTTAGAAAGCAAAGGGCCCATGCTTTCAAAAAAGGGGCTAAGCGTCTATTCGAACATTCCAGAGGGTCTGTCGGTTCAAGGGGATTCCTTTCTACTGAATCAGGCCATCGGCAACCTGCTTCAAAACGCCATTGATTTTAGCCCGCAGCACGGGCAGATCGACATAGTCGCCCGAAGCGAGGATGGATCTATCTTTTTGACCATCACGGATCAAGGGCCGGGGATACCAGACTATGCCCTTGCGAAGGTATTTGACAAATTCTTCTCCCTGCAGCGACCCGAAAGCGGAGAAAAGTCCACCGGTCTTGGGTTGAATTTCGTCCGTGAGGTAGCGGAACTACACGGCGGGGAAGCCAGGCTTGAAAACCGTTCAGGAAAAGGTGTGCGAAGCACTCTGGTCATCGCCGCTTAGAAAAGGAGCGCCCAAAGTCCAGTTCTCTTACTCCCCACAAAAAAAGGGCATCATATGCCCCACCATCCTGCTGAAGTCGCCTGGATTGTCGATCTTTCCGCCTTCGCTAATCACGGCCATATCGTAAATCAGCCTGATATAATCGTCAATGTGCTGATCTTCCTGATTCTCCTCAAACATGGTATTCAGTTTCTCTACCACCGTATGCAAAGCCATTAAGTATTCACTGTGACAAAACAGAATTGGCCGTGGGGTGGACAAACGGATATGGACTCTCGGTAAAACCGGAACATTCGGACTCTCAAACCCAAAATATTTGACATAATGTCTAAGAGCCATTTAGACAGAAAGACAAAACGGATCACCGGACTGATCTATTTGCCCTCGTATTTGATATCCCTCTTGCCGACGTTGGTTAGTCCTATGAAAGCGTCTTTGGTGGAAAAAACCTCATTCAGATGGGCCAACTCCTCTTTTAGCCCTTCTTTCAAGGTTTTCTTGTAGCCCCTATCCATGATCCGGTTTGCATATTCCAACGCAAGGGGCGCCTTTCTCGCCACGGTCTTGGCGATTTTGGCGACGAGAGGATCATCGTTTTCAAGGTATTTCCCGTTCAGCCATTCTTCGATATGTTCATCTGCAAATAGCCCCTTAATTCGTTCCCAATCTTCAGGGAGGGCTGCAGAGCCTCTCCCTTTTCGAGAAGAAGACTCCCACAGATCAACCATGGCCTGAATCTTTCCGTCAATCTCGTTGGGTTCTGCAATGTAGTCCACTACACCTATGGTCCGGGCCTCCTCCGCGGATAATACCCGTCCCGTGAATACGAGATATTTGGCCAGTTCTTTGCCCACGATCCGACTCGTCCTCTGTGTTCCTCCCAAACCGGGATATATGCCTATACCCGTCTCAGGGAATCCCATGGCTGATTTAGGTGTGGCAAAGATCACATCCGCAGCCAGAGCCAGTTCAAAACCACTACCCAAAGCCAAGCCCTCAACTTTTGCGATGATCAGTTTTCTACAGTCATCTATGCGATTCATAACATCATGCCCATAGGACGCAAAATTGTAGCTATCAAAGAGACGATTTTCTAAAATACAATCCACGAAAAACTTGACGTCCGCCCCTGCCACAAAGGCCTTACCAGTGGCCTCCAGGATGATTGCCTTGGTTCGGGGGTCTGATTCCGCCTCCTCAAAGGCATCGTCCAGTTGGCTAAGGACCTCCTGGTTAAGAGCATTGAGGGTATCGGGCCTTGAGATAGTGATCCTCCCCAGTTCTCCGTCCCTGGAATAGCTGACATAGCGGATATCCCATGGCTTCCTCTTTGAACTCTGGTCCAATAAGACTTCCGGGAATTCCACATCCTGCCATGAACTTATGAGATTTTCCACAAGGGTATGGGCTTTGGAGATACCGACCTGGTTGATCATCTCAAAGGGCCCTTTCTTCCAGCGAAGGCCTACCTTGGCTCCAACATCGGCCCCTATAATGTCAGTCACCCTTTCATCAAGAAGTGACGTGGCTGTAAAGAAAATTACACCGAGGAGTCTATCCCAGACAACACCGATTTTATTCTCTTCCACTTCTCCTTCTAAAGGCCAAGGTTGTTCTGATTCGACCTGGGCCTTAAGCCTTTCCGATGGCCTGTAGAAAACCCCCAGGTTTTCATACAAGGTGGTCTGTGCGTGATAGGTAATCGGGACGCCTGTCGCGTTCATGAGCCTGAAGGGACCCATGCCTATTCCAAGGAGATCCATTGCTGCTTTTTCAATGGTAGGAATATTTGCGACACCTTCCTCCAGGAGGCGTGTTGCTTCGTTCGCCCAAGGGACAAAAAACCGGTTCACTGCGAAACCGGGGGAGTCTTTGACTAGGATATCGGTTTTGCCCGCGTGTTTGGAATAGGTCTTTGCCACTGAAATAGTCTCGGATGAAGTGAGAACTCCCGGGATGATTTCCAACAGACGGTTCTTTGCCGGGTGGTAGAAGAAATGAAGACCAATAAACCGGTCTCGACGTTTGGTTGCTTTGGCTATTTCACTTACTGAAAAGGATGATGTATTCGTCGCCAGAACGGTTTTCTCATCACATACGGCGTCCAATTCTTCAAAGACATCCTTTTTCAGTTGTATATTCTCAAAGACAGATTCAATGACCAGGTCACAGTCTTTGGCGTCAGACAGATCTGTGGTTCCGTGGATACGCCTCATAATCTGCTCCGCCTGCCCCGACTCAAGGATCTTCCTCTCTACTGCCTCCTGAAGTGAGGAGCGGATTCTGCTCATTCCCAGTTCGACATTTTTCTTACCAACATCGATCATGACCACAGAGAGGCCTTCCTGGGCCGTCTTCTGGACGATTCCACTCCCCATGTTACCTGCACCGACAATTGCCACTTTCTTCACGCGTCAAAACCTCCTGGAAAAATCTGAACTAATCCATACCTACAATCTCCACAGCCATGTTAACCACAGCTGCCGGAAAAGACAAGATTAGATCATAGTCTCTCCTCTTTTTGAATTTTAATCTTCTGGAATTGCTAATCGATCTGAAAATCAAGTGAATCCTTTTCATTCTCCTTTTGGGAGTTCTTTGTAAGAAGATTACACAAGAACTCTATAACGTTAGAATAAGCCAGTGGCCCGAGACTGATCACAAAATCCCTTTTCTCACTACTTATGGCTTTTCTGTCTTCACCGCTAGCCAGTCTCTCCACAAGTTCTTGATGGTATGCCTCTGTCGCTCTCAAGGCTTTATACATATATGTTTTTGCATCCATATTGACCACGCCGTTATGACTCAGGAGGATGCGCTCGGCGGGAATTGCCGCCATTCTCTTAATACTGTCGCAATAAAGCTCAAGGGATTGGAAGTAATTGGGCCAGAACACATCCTCTTCTGTTTCTGGATCGAAAAATCCCGTCATATCACCAGCGACCAAATGCTTTTCCTTTTCCTCGAATAGAGAGATATGACACGGCGAATGTCCAGGCGTACTGAAGACTTCCCAGACGATGCCATAGCCCAAATCGATTTTTTCACCATCTTCTACGGTCCGATCCACGTCAAACCTGTATTCGTCAATACCCGGGGGTATCTCTTTAATCTCTCCTTTTTCGATGAGAATATCACCAATCATCTTGTCTGCGCGTATGAATTCTTTGATGAAATTCTCTCCTTGAACGAGTTTTGCAGCAATTGGACTTGCGACGATCTTCACATGAGGCCAGAGTTTTCTAAGTCGAGGATAACCCCCTACATGATCCGCGTGGGTATGGGTTAAGGCGATATATTTAATACTTGTTGGGTCTATCCCAAGGAATTCGATCTGGGAAACGATGATGTCGGTAGTCGGGCCTGTGCCGCCTTCGATGATCATCCCGACTTCACCCATAGACAGGTAGGCGGGGAAACTACTGACCCCCAATTGAAAAAGATGTGGTGTCACCTGTATCGGTTCATGCTCCATTTACTAATCCTCCTTATGAGTTAGACTATTTGATGTTGTCTTTCATCAAGAGACAACGTTCATATCCGCTTGGAATAAGAAAAAGAGCCGCGGGCTTTTTACTGCCCGCGGCTCTTTCCTTTAGATTGGAAAAGGTCAAAGCAAGGGCAGACCTATCCTCCCATAATAAAAGTAATAGCTTCGTCCTTGTTTATTATTATCCATTGTTTTCTTTAATCTAATTTTATTCAAAGCATTTTAACAAAAAACAATATATAATGAACAACGTATGGCCTAATTTACTATAGGATACCTTTTAAAGTGTCAACCACAAAGTTTAATGAAATTGAGTCTCCGTACTTTTTGGTCCAAAGCTTTAGAGCCATCCAATGAAGAGATCACTATTCAGTCTCCGGGTCATTTAATTGACAACCTCGCTTGATAGCGTCTCCGCCAAACCTTTCCTTTATGGCATCCATGGCGTTTTCTGCCTCTGCCCATGATGTCTTTGTCGGGGAAACTCTCTGAAATAAATTCAACTGCTTTAAAGACTCGTCGGCTGAAACAAGGTTTGACAGTCCCACACCGACCAAACGGAATTTCGTAGACTTGATTCCTTTTAAAAGCTTGACTATTTGTTCGTAGATTGCGTTTGAAGAGCTGGTGGGTTCTTCAAGTGTGATACTCCTTGTTATTTGTCTGAAGTCTGCTCTCTTCAACTTCAGAGTCACGGTTGTCCCTATAAGTCCTTTCGCTCTGGCCCTTCTCCCGACTAATTCAGACTGCATGAGTAGGACTTTTTTTAGGACATCCATGTCACCCGTATCCTTGGCCAGGGTCTCTTCGCTGCTGATAGATTTGGGTTCCGAATACGGAACGACGGGTGATTCATCAATTCCTTGGGACAAATCCAATAGCCTTCTGCCGAATTTCCCCGTCCTTTCAAGGAGTAAGCTTTCCTCAATTATTTGAACATCTCCCAACATATGGATACCCAGATCTCTAAGTCTACCCATCGTTTTCTCACCAACGCCAGGAACCTTCTTAATGGGAAGGGTTGCAATAAACGGCAAGACCTCCTTGGGTTCAATGAGGGTCAAACCATCGGGTTTTTCCAGATCTGAAGCAATCTTGGCCAGAAACTTGTTGGGGGCAATGCCGATAGAACAGGTCAACGACATAGCCTCCTTGATACTCTCTTTGATCTGAAGACCCATCTTCGTTGGCGATCCCAATAACCTGTCTATCCCCGAGATATCCAAATACGCCTCGTCAACAGAGACCTGTTCAATCAACGGGCAAAATACTGTCAATATGTCCATAACCTTTTTTGAGACTTCATGGTAACGCGCCATTCGGACCGGCAGATATATTCCGTTCGGGCATTTCTTTTTGGCCTGGAAGATGGGCATTGCCGAATGGACGCCGAACTTTCTGGCCTCATAGCTTGCGGCACAGACAACACCTCTGTTGGAGGATCCCCCCACAATCACCGGCTTGCCTTTGAGTGAAGGGTGATCCACCTGCTCAACAGACGCATAAAACGCGTCCATGTCAATATGAAGTATTACTCGATTCATAGCGAATGGCTTATCCCTAAAGCTGCAATTAATGACCTTGTTATCTGCCTGTTCTGTTGAGGATGACTCGAATCCCTAAATCCTATGAAATTGGGTTCGTCCGGTCAATGAGTACAAGATACTGAGACGTGTTCACACACACGAAGAGAATGGTGATCGGGAGAAGTTTTTAAAAGCAAAGTTCTTCCCTTGCTCTTTACACTTCATTAGTCCTGCCCGTCAGTTTATTCTTCATCTGTTGAAAACCCATTTTCATGAGGGGTTCCAGGTTGACAATATCAGCTGTGTTGTACTGAACCAGGCGATCCAATGCACCCTGATCACCCTGCTGGTAAGCCTGCCACAGTAGCACGGCTTCAAATCCGCCCAGCCCTTCCACTTCTTCCTCGCGCGCCAACCCAACCTGTTTCTCAATACTTTTAAGCCCTCCTTTGTATCCCAATTTTCTTAGGAAGAAACAGAGATCAATGTGCGCAGAGGGAAGAGAAATATGTTTGAACCAACGCCGGATAAACGGAAGATCGAATCTGGTCCCGTTGAAGGTAATAACAAGGTCATACGACGCGATGGCGATTTCAAAATCTTCCAGGTTTGTTCCATTGATAAAACTCTGAACGGTATGTCCGTCATAAAGGCCGATCACCGTTATTTCATCAACACCATGATAAAGACCACTGGTCTCGATATCCAGATAGACAGCCTTATCTTTGAAGGTCTCAAAGACCCTCCACATCTCCGATGAAGGCAGTCTCTCACTGAAGTATCGGATATCTGTAAGATGAGCAATGGATGACTCCAATTCTTCCCGGATAAACGCATCCCTCGACGGAGAGAAGATGGTCCGGTTGTGATCCAGGAAGTGACCCCACGTATAGATGCCGCGATCCCACAGTCTTTTCTCAGTCTTTACACCGATGTTCTGGATATGTACAAAGGTCTGTTCTAACATTTGGCTTATTCATATGATAGGCTTGGAATTACAATCCGCTTTTAGAAAGCAGCGCCCTCACATCCCCTAGGCATCTCTCTATTTCATGAGGCTTCAGTTCAAGGCTGATAGTGCGGTCATAATCTATTTCCCTGAGTTTTCCAAAGATCTTTTCAAAATCGATAATCCCTTCTCCAGGGGGGAGATGCGAATCATCCTGGGCTGAATGGCCACCCCGGTTATCATGCAAATGAACGTGCCTTACTCTTTCCGGGTATCGTTCAATGATCACATAGCTCCTATTGACCTCTGTTAGGAGTTGGGCGTGCCCCAGGTCAAGGGTTAGGTAGAGTGACGGCAAGACATCGAAGGCAGCAGACAAATGAGATGCGCTTTCACTCAGGTTTTCCAGACAGATAAGGACCCCCCTGTCTATTGCTTCACAAACTATTCTTCCGAGCAAATCGATCTTTAAGGCGATGGATTCCTCCTTGACAAACCTCGTATTCAGCCAGAGGTGCAGGGTCAAATGAGGTGTGTCCAACTCGGCTATCAAAGGCAGGATTCCAAGCACTTTGGGCAAATACACCTTCTCCAACTGCAACAGATCATTGGGATCCCCTTCTCTTGGCCCATGGCAGACGTAAGAGATGCCTAACTTCTCCTTCAGCTTCTTATACTCATGAACGACACTTAAGAACGTTGACGGGTTGGTGATGGTGATCTCAGCAAATTGTAGCCCCATCCTATCAAGTAACTCTACCTGTTCAAGGCTCCTGGCCGTTCCGCCCAAGCGGATTTTACGTTTATCACCGGTCATTGATCATCCATTATTTGCCATTTACAGGCGTTTTATATATTAGAAATATCTTTCTCCGAATACCTTATACCTTACACCGTATACCTTAAGACTTATGTGTAAACATCCCATCCTCATAGATCGTGATCTCTTCTCCTGAAGCAAGGTGTGCGATAACTCTCTTCTTCTCCGTATTCACGATATCCCAATGAAGAGCGGAGTCGTTGAATCCGAGCCTCTTCTTTCTTTCTTTGGTAAGACCGGAAGGATTCCCATCATATGAATCCGAATATGATGCACCCAGGGCCACGTGGCAATTACCGTAACGTCCCCCGAAGTTTTCGTCAAAAAGCGTATTGGCCATGAACCGGTCAATCCTGGAGAATCTCTTATCCGTCAATGAAAACTCCCCCAACCTTCCGGCCCCTTTATCCATGGACAGTTGTTTAACCACAAAGTCTCGACCCTCTTTCGCGTCTATTTTGACCAACCTTCCTTTTTTGAATTCAAGCCGAATCCCTTCCACCCTGTTTCCGCTACGAAATGAAGGCTGGTCAGCAAAGTAAGTCCCCTCTGTCCCTCTCCAGTCCGGAGAGAGAAAGATCTCAAAACTCGGAATATTGTGCCCGGAGAGTCCGATCCATCTCCTCTTTTTTCCTGGCGTCACCTTGAGATCCACATGCGCCGATTGAATATGATAGGTCATGACGTCCAGTCCATTGATCCATTTCTTGATGGCCGTCACATTTTCATAAGTCTTCTGCCACGCCTTGACAGGATCCCTCTTGTCCAGGTTACAGGCCTTTGCAACCTGCTCAATATACTGATCCATGGAAAGCTGGGCCTTCTTTGCCAATGCACGTGTGGGAACCATGCAAAGGGTCCAGCTGTATTTACCCTGCTCTTCTCTCTTGTCGAGGATCTTTCGCAAGGGTTTTCTCGCGACAGCCACCTTACCGATCTTTTTCGGGTCGATTTGACTCAAGTGAGTGAGTGATTCCGGTGCGTAAATATGAATACTCCCGTTCAGGCACTTATATAGCTCCTTTCTGCCGGGAGTCTGAAAGATCAGTCGCCGGGGATTGGCCTTTTCAAAGAAATTTTTTTCCATGACCGAAGTCAATCCCATACACGGAACCGGATTCACTCCCATATCAAGGAGTTTCGCCTGAAGGATTTCTGTCATTTCTAAGCCCGCAAGATCATAAAGGATCATCACTACATCATTCTTCTTGAAACTCTCTTTTCGGGCGGTTTTTAATGCCCAAAGCAGGACATCACAATATTTCTCCATCTGTCTCTTCGTAAACACGGTTTAGGCTCCTCTCGATGCTTTTGGTTGAAACTTGAAGGCTGATCTCTGCTTGACTTTAACAGGTTATCAATTATTTTCTCTACTAATAAATGACAAACTCGTAAAAAGTTAGTAATGGAACGGCAAAGTAAAAAGCTCCAAATTCAAGGCTTGCGAAGCTTGAGAAATGAGGCGTACCTATACAGTACACCGCAATAACGAAAGATGAAGCGTAACACAGCTCATCGGCTCTGCTCAGAGCCATGAGCCTCTCGAACGGCAGTTGGACTTTTTACAAAGCCGTCAAATGATAAGCGTGAAAAAGTCTCGGGAGTCACATAGTCCATGTTGAGAAAATTGGTCGTAGGGCCCTACCAATCCAACTGTTACATCTTGGGATGCGACAAGACCAAGGTGGGGGTGGTCATTGACCCCGGTGATGAGGCTGTCCGAATTGTAAATGAGATATCCAGGAACGGACTGCGAATTCTCCACATCCTTATCACACACGGACATGTTGATCATGTAGGGGCTGCATCGGAACTCAAGAGAATCACAAAGGCGCCGGTACTCATTCATTCCCTGGATGCGCCGGGTCTTGGGTTTCCTGCAGACGGTGATCTCCGTGAAGGAGATATAATAGAGGTAGGCTCCTACACCATTAGGGCTATCCACACACCCGGCCACTCTCCGGGAGGGATGTGCCTTTCTGCGCCGGGTGCTGTCTTCACCGGGGATACGCTCTTCGCCAGTTCCATCGGGAGAACGGACTTCCCAGGAGGGAACCACCATCAACTCATCCAAGGTGTCATCAATAAGATCTTTCCACTTGGCGACAATATTCGAGTCTATCCCGGGCATGGTCCGCCATCCACCATAGGTAGGGAACGCCTGATAAATCCCTTCTTCCGTATGGGCTGATCTTTCTAGTGTCATGTTGATTTCGAGCCTTTATCTTGTCTTTTATGCGGCTAAAGGGTAAACCCTAACGTTGCAAGAATTGAGGATGATGCAGATCTGCGGCGTCAAGGGTGAAGCAGTAGTAAACTACCGCGAATCCTTGACAACAAAGGAGTTGCGGTATCCTCGACTTTCCCAGAGGGTAAAAACATGACAGATTTAAAGGATTAATTTGGAATTTTCATTTGGTGATTTCCAGAAATTGCAACGAATTACGCCAAGATCCCGGCTGTTGTTTTTTCTAATACCTCTTGTCATGTTTTTTATACAACGATAGGGTAAACAGGTCTTATGATAGGAGGTCTATAATGGATGACTTAATCAAAAGAGGGATTAACCTCATACGTGAATCTAAGAAGATCCTGGTCTTCGTCGGAGCCGGGCTGAGCACAGAATCCGGAATACCCGATTTCAGAAGCCCCGGAGGGATATGGGATAAATATGATCCTTCGGATTTTGATTTTCACAAATTCATCTCTGATGAAAGGGCCCGAGAAAAATACTGGCAAATGAGTACCGAATATTATGAGGTGATGAGAAACGCGGTTCCCAATCAAGCCCATTTATCCATCAAAAGAATGGAAGATACCGGAAAATTACTCGCTATTGTGACCCAGAATATTGATCATCTACACCATAAGGCGGGGAATTCCCCTAATAAAATTATTGAGATTCACGGCTCAGCCTTTTCCGTCTCCTGTTTGAGCTGTAACAAGGCCTATGACAGAGATGAGATTGAAGATCGCATAAGATCGGGAGTGACAGTCCCTTATTGTGATGACTGCTCAGGCATTCTAAAGCCGGATACCGTCTCTTTCGGCCAGTCCATGCCCCAGGATAAGATGACGGAATCACTCCAGCATGCGCGGGAATGTGATCTCTGTATCGTCTTGGGATCCTCGTTGGTGGTCTATCCGGCCGCTTCCGTCCCAGCCTATGCCGTGGAAAGCGGAGCAAACCTCATGATCATTAATCGGGACGAGACCCCGCTTGACCGGCAGGCCGTTCTGGTGATACATGATTTTGTTGCGAGAACTCTGGGCCGGATTATGGAGAGCGTTTAGACTACGGGATTAAATTCCAGGTGATGAGCCTTCGGGGCTTTCGTTCCGTAGGGCGAAAAGCCTTTCGAGATCAAACGCCGCCTTTTAGTCTTCTTTGAAGCCGTTGATTCATCTTTTCTATTGAAACATCTTCCCGTTTCATTAAAATAAGAGAGAACATATATTTAATCCTAAGGAGAATATGATGCTCAGGATAGGTTTTGTGGGATGGCGAGGCATGGTCGGATCCGTTCTTATGGAGCGTATGCTTGCGGAGCAGGATTTTGGAAACTATGAGCCGACCTTCTTTACCACTTCCAATATCGGAGGGAAAGGCCCTGATATCGGCCTGGAGATCCCCCCTTTGAGAGACGCATACAGCATCGAGCTTCTCTCTGAAATGGATATCATCGTCACCTGCCAGGGGGGAGATTACACCAAAAGGATCTATACTGAATTGCAGGAAAACGGGTGGAGCGGCTATTGGATAGACTCTGCATCTACACTCAGAATGAATGACGACAGTATCATTGTCCTTGATCCGGTGAACAAGTCGGTGATTGAAGCCGGACTCTCCTCCGGCATAAAAACCTATGTGGGAGGCAACTGCACGGTAAGTCTCATGCTTATGGCACTTTCCGGCCTTTTTGCTTCCGGCCACATCGAATGGATATCTTCCATGACCTATCAGGCCGCCTCGGGTGCCGGCGCCAAAAACATGATCGAGCTGGTGCAACAGATGTCCGCCCTGGTTGATGCCTCAAAAGACCTGATCAACAATCCTGCGTCATCAGCCATCGAGCTGGATGCCCTTATCACACAGGAACTTCGCAGCTCTGCCCTGCCTGTGGCTCATTTCGGCGCACCGCTCGCCGCCAGTCTGATCCCCTGGATCGACAGGCCCATGGAAACGGGTCAGACCCGGGAAGAATGGAAAGGCTATGCGGAAACTAACAAGATCCTGCAAACGGAAAAACCGATCCCTGTGGATGGATTGTGTGTCCGTATAGACGCCATGCGGTGTCACAGCCAGGGATTTACCATAAAACTCAATAAAGACATCCCACTGGATGAGATCTCAGGTATGCTTCGAGATGCACACGAGTGGGTAGAATTGGTGCCCAATGAAAGGTCAGCCACCATCAAGGACCTCACCCCCGCAGCCGTGAGTGGAACCCTGACCGTTCCTGTGGGCAGGCTTCACAAGATGCTGATGGGGCCTGAATATGTCGCAGCCTTCAGTTGTGGGGATCAACTCCTCTGGGGAGCGGCCGAACCCATACGCCGGATTTTGAACATTGTGATCAATCATCTGTCGGATTAGTCTTGTAACACTCTGAGTTTCAGATGCCTAAATCCCTTTATTTAGGAGAAGGTTGACACAATTGCTCTTCCTGTTTAAGATTCCATGAGATCTTTGAAAAATGTTCTATTTTGGTCAAGGTCAAGGAAAGCGAAAATCTTAGCCATTGGAATAGCTTGTAGTATTTCGAGGACTAATATTTGAGTGTGACGCAAAGATTGATCAAAAGGGAGTGATTTTCAAAGGTCTCTTCATCTGAACCTCAGTCATACCTTATTTAGGAAGTGGATAGCTCACTGGTGGGGCTCCCGGACTTCAAATCCGGTGTGCCGGGCTAAAACCTCGGCGGGTGGGTTCGATTCCCATGCACTTCCGCCATATCTCATTGAACTAAGGGGGCACAGCCCCCTTTTTTCATCTTTGTGAAGCCTAATGATGCAAAAAACAACCCCTTTCACCCTGATGCCGATCTTAGAGAAAGTCGGGGACATCAATATTCAACCACGGATGCCTACCCCTGAAATGGTTGACTCCAGGTTTTCCGGTATTAATTTAACAAACAGAAAGAGTGTTCTCATACTCTTTCCTCCTGAGCCCTTCAGGGCACCCGCCATGCCGCTCTGAGGGGCTTTTCTTATGAAATCAAATCATTAGCGGTCTTTCTCTTGACTTTTCTTTGATTATTCAATAGGTTTCGAAAACGGATACCCTAAGCCCAAGATAGTCCAAGGCTTGAGGTAGGTGTCCACTGGGACCATGACTGTCCCACCCCAATGTGGGGAGTATTTCACACCTCAAACTTCTTCGATTAGCCTAAGACCAAAGAGGACAGCTAATCAAAGCTCGAGGAGAATTGATTGAAGCCGATAAGGAAAGGACAGTTGCCAATACTTATTACAGTTATCATCATGCTTTTGATTTTTTCTGTCCATTTCTTTTTCAAAAGGAACTACGAGTTCATCATATACATCTTCGTTATTCTCTTTTTCTTTCTTCTTATACTTTTCACAAATAATAGAGTTAAATATTCAAACACATCACTATGGGGCCTCACTATATGGGGCACTCTGCATATGGCCGGCGGCGGAATATCTATCAAAGGGGATGTTCTATACAAGTTGATCCTTATCCCTGTTACAGAAAATATATTCAGGTATGACCAGTTTGTCCATATTATCGGCTTTGGCGTTGCGACCCTTATTATGTTCGAACTCCTGAAGCCAAAATTAATACCAATCAAATATTGGACTGCTATATCTATAGTCGTTGTAATGGCTGGACTAGGCATTGGAGCAGTCAATGAGATCGTTGAATATATTGCTACTTTATTTGTTCCGGAGACGGGAGTAGGCGGCTATGACAATACGCTGTTAGATCTTGTATCGGATTTGATTGGTGCTCTCTTTGCCCTTCTCGCAATCAGATGCAGAGAAAAGATAAGGGTTTAGCTTCATAATGAAGGGATTCGCTAACACATTGTGCATACAGTATTTTTTTGTCTATTGAATTAGAGATAATAAAAAAGGAGGAAAAGATGAAAACAAATTGTCAATTGATTCTAACACTGATCCTTATGATCTGTTACAGCTCTCTATATGCTCAGACACCTGAATGGAGATTGCTGGGTATAAAAAAGGTGAATTTCAACATGGAAAGGGATGTCATCAATGTGGGTGCTGATGAAGGTGTTTATAAAAAGATCAAACTGACTATTAAGAAATCGGGGATCCATTTCAAGGATATGAAGGTCCATTTTGCCAATGGTGATATATACGATGTTGAAATAAGAAAATTTATCCCTGCTGGAGGTGAAACCAGGATAATTGATTTGCCGGGGAGGAATAGAATTATCGAAAAAGTAGTCTTTTGGTATGAATCTACCAGAAAAAACAGCAAACGCGCCACTGTGAGATTGTTTGGCATGAAATAGATCCTGAATATCCTGATTGCTCCAACAAGGTGTATTGGCCAAACCTTTATGGATCAATATGACTTACAATTACAGGTGACAGCCTATCAATTCTCCGGCATTCCTGTTATAGACGAAATAAAGGAAGCAGCATGTCAAATATTTCAGACAAGGAAAATTGCGACAAATACCGACCTGACAAAGAATATACTTGGATTGAAGTGTTTCTCGATAATCTACCCTATATACTCATGGGAATTATTGGCGTGGCAATAAACATCGTTATTTTCAAGATAAGCTTATTGGGCATAACACTGTCGGTTTTTTATCTCGCATATACCATATTGGGTGCTATCTGGATCATGATATTTGTCTGTCCATACTGCCAGTACTTTGATACTGATTTCTGCCCATGTGGATATGGCAAGATATCAGCCAGATATCAAGAGAAAGCCCCTGAAATGATGTTTTCCGAAAAATTCAAAAAACACATTCCAGTTATTGTCCCTTTATGGATCATCCCGTTTGTAGAAGGTGTTGTGTATCTCTTTATTGATTACAATTTGACCCTGCTCATATTGGCGATCATCTTTGTAATCAACTCATATGTCATATTGCCGTTGTTGGCGAGACTATATGGATGCGGACATTGCCCACAAAAAGATGATTGCCCTTGGATGTTTCATAAAATCAGTTCATAACCATTACTCAATCCAGATCTATTCCATTAACAAGCGGATTATTATTATCTTCTAATCGCATACAATCTTATTCGTTAGCTCCTAATATCGCGATATAATGAGAATTCATGCAAGGTGTTTTATATGAAGGCAACTAAATCGGGTTTAAAGGGCATAAGGAAAAGCGTAAACTTTATGATGATCGGTCTGCTGATTCTATGCGTTTTCTTCATCAGACTGTATGAAGCATCTTCTAAAGAGAAATCCACATCGCCACAGTTTGACGCGGTTGATGATGCTATAGACCTTTCTGCACGCTATCTAGTGAAGATAACAAAAGAAGATGGGAAGTTCGAGTATCGAATCAACATGGATCCTTCTGTTAAGGTGAAAGACAAGTACAATATACTACGGCACGCCGGCACCATATACGCGATGTCCATGTATTATGAAGGTCACCATGATGCGAATATGTGGTCGGCCATAGAACGAGCAGGGAAATACCTCCGGGATGAGTCCATTCTTCCTATACCTGGTAAGGATAATATGTTAGCCGTCTGGTCAGAACCTGAAGTCAATGGAAGTGACGACCCACTTCAGATCAAACTTGGCGGTACTGGCCTCGGTCTTGTAGCTTTATTGAGTATAGAAAAGATTTTCTCCGGTTTCACACCACTTCCTACCCTTAAGTCACTTGGCCGATCCATAGTCTATATGCAAAAGAAGGATGGCAGTTTTTATTCCAAATATATTCCTTCTGAAGGTGGGAACCAAGATAATTGGCAATCCCTATATTATCCCGGTGAAGCTGCACTAGGATTACTGATGCTTTACGAGAAGGATCCCTCAAGTATTTGGTTAAAATCGGCTTACCATGCTTTGGAGTATTTGGCTCAGAGTCGTGAGAACAGCGCTGACATCCCTGCTGATCACTGGGCACTTCTGGCGACAGAAAAGATTCTGTCTCTTGAGAATAGCAATGAGGTGCCTATATCAAAATCATTGCTTGTAAATCATGCAGTCCAGATATGTGAGGCTATGATACGGGAACAAATTGATGATCCTGTGCGACTTAACTATGATGGTGGATTCGCCGAAGATGGAAGAACAACTCCCACAGCGACACGTTTGGAGGGACTTCTGGCGGCTTCATCTTTTCTGCCCGTAAACCATAAGATGCGGAAACGCATTGATACCTCCATACCTCGCGGAATATCGTTTCTAATTCAGGCACAAATTAAGGAAGGGGAATTCTCTGGGGCAATGCCCCGAGCTGTTGGCAGAAAATGGGGGAATAACTCTGATGCAAAAAAGTTCAATCGTCGCGTAACTGAAGTGCGAATTGATTACATACAACACGCAATGTGCGCGATGATGCAATATCAGCAGTTAAGGAACTGACCATGATCGGCAATATGATTGAAGCGCGACACTCTCCACCAATTCGACTGAAAAGATGACTGATTGACTTTTTTCCAGATTTACTGATAAGGCACTCAAAATCAGGAAAGAAATCTTTTTTCTAAAAGGACCATGTAAATTTGCCAAGCGCAGTGTAAGATCCGATGTGAATGGGGAGAAATTGTGGTCTCCCTTGACGGACAACAATAAATATAGTATACTTTAACCAAAAAAAAGAAAGTTCTTGTTATTATGGATATATCGGTTTTATGAGGACTGAGAATGAAAATCTATATTGGCAATATATCAGATCAGGTTACTGAAGATGATATCAGGGGGGCTTTTGAAGCCTTTGGAAAGGTAGATTCTGTGTTAATAGTGCGCGATGAGTCGGCAGGAGGATCAATTGACTGTGCCTTTTTAAAGATGCCGTCTGATCAGGAAGCTTCAGCAGCAATATCCGACCTATCGGGGTCAAGTCTGAAAGGCCGCACTATTCAGGTAAACGAGGCCCGTACAGGCCCAATTGATCGTCGAAGGCCGGGTAGAGGAGGAGGAAGAAGAAAAGGTGATCCAAAGCCCGGAGAACAAAGAAAATAGGATCCTATTCTGAAATCCGACTCCCCCCTTGATAATTGACAGACCTTATAGACAGTCTCATTGATAAAGACGAGGCTGGACCCTACTTGAAATCTCATCCCTTGCTCATCTCATATCTTTGACCCGACATTCAAAAAAGCTGTTGACAACGTGACCACTTATATATTGTCATATAAGTCTTAATTTCATATCGCCAATTAAAAAAGGGGACTTCTTATCAGCAATAGCCCAACATGTTTAAGAAGGAGGGTACCATGAAAAACGTGAATCGATTTGCAGGGACAATATTGATTGGTGTTCTGATTCTGTTCACTGCAACAGCCCTATTTGCACAGGATTGGCCTCAGTGGCGAGGAATAAATCGCGATGGAAAGGTGATAGGCTTCAAAGCTCCTGAGACATGGCCTGCCGAACTGACACAGAAATGGACTGTAAATATTGGTCCTGGCGATGCCACACCTGCCCTTATAGGTAATAAACTCTATGTTTTTACCCGCCAAGAAGCAGATGAGGTGATTCAGTGTCTGGATGCGGATAATGGAAAGGAGCTCTGGCGGGATAAGTATGCTGCTCGAGCTGTGACGGGACCAGCAGCACAACATCCCGGTCCCCGAAGCTCACCCACAGTGGCAGAGGGCAAAGTCATTACACTTGGAGTAGGTGGTGTTCTTTCATGTCTGGACGCGGCCACGGGCAAAACTCTATGGCGCAATAAAGCATTTACCGATGCTGTACCGGACTTCTTTACATCGATGTCTCCTATTGTTGTTGATGGCATGTGTATTTCGAATCTCGGAGGAAAAGACAACGGTACACTCCTCGCATTGGATCTGACTACCGGAAAAGAAAAATGGAAATTGACTGGTGAAGAACCAGCATACGGCTCGCCAGTATTGATGTCTGTCGGAGGTACAAAACAGATTGTCATTCAGACCATGAATAACATTATTGGTGTTTCTGCAGTAAATGGTCAGCTTTTATGGCAAGTCGCGGCACCGAATGAAAGAATGTTTTTCAGTTGTGCAACACCCGTTATTGACGGAGATAAAGTATTCTATACCGGCCAGGGACAGGGTACGAAGGCGATTAAAATCGAAAAAGAGGGTGATGCTTTTACTGTCAAGACACTCTGGAGTAATGATGAGTTGGGTACGACTTTCAATACGCCCGTACTCAAGGATGGTTTGCTCTTTGGTATTTCCAAACTTAGTAATCTCTACTGTATTGATGCACAGACCGGCCAAACCGCCTGGGTTGACACAGCCAAATTAGATAGATTCGGATCTCTTCTTGATGCGGGTTCTGTTCTCCTGGGACTTTCACCCAAGTCCGAGTTGATTGTTTTCCAACCGAACAGTAAAGCATATACTGAATTGGCCAAGATCAAAGTCGCTGACACACCTACCTATGCACATCCTGTGGTTGCAGAAAACCGGATCTATATAAAGGACAAAGAAACACTCGCAATGTGGGTGATCGAATGATCTAGCCTTGCTGTAAGTTGATGCACACACTGCCCGCCGGTATTAGCTATGATCTTTAGTTATCAAAACTGGTGATGGACTGATAGGTTCATCACCAGTTTTGATACTATAAAAGGGACATCCCACAACACTTCTGTAAAGAGAAAGAATAAGGATTATTCTATGAAATTCTAGGGTTGTGTCTCAGAAATAGCTTTCATTATCCCGAACAGATCCAGAACGAATAAAAGAGGAGCAAGGGAGTCTCTTTTTACTTCCGTCACCCAAAAGATGACCAAGCCTGTTATCATCCCAAAGCGAAAAACCCACAGTGGACAGGCACAGAGAATTCACCTCGCTATGGTAATATGGTCTTTAAGGCGACTCCAAAGCATGCATAAACCTGATGCCGTTCCACTACCTTCGGACAGATGGTGACGAAATAAAAAGAGACTCCCTTGTTTCTCACGGATCTGTGGTGTAGATGTAATTATAAGAGTTACTTCTGAGACGCGACATTAGATCATTATCTATTGACTTTCTTCCAGTCTGAGATCATGATAACAGACTGAAAAACCTCTATACGGATCAAACTCGAAACACATTTTTCACAGGCAGCCATTTTTATAGGACTTTGTATCCCAATCACCTTCTACGCCGTGACTTCGATGGCCGGCACTTGTCCGTTTCATTCCAGACCATGACCCAACCTCTCTCTTGAGGATGCTTTTGGCAAGTTATCTTTCCAAACGAGATCAATCGATTATATCGGCAGGTCTTAATTTTTATCTGTGAAAGGAGGAGATAGATGGACAAAATCTTGCGCATTGACATGGGTGCAAAAGGGGGCCCCCAAGCCAAAGAGACCCCTATGGAAGATTACAGCGGTTTGGCAGGTCGGGCTTTAACTTCCGCTCTTGTTTCAAAAGAAGTCCCTCCGAACTGCCATCCACTGGGAAGAGACAATAAACTAATCATTGCTCCAGGGCTTTTGAGCGGAACAACAGCGGCCATGTCCGGTCGGATCTCCATCGGCTGCAAAAGCCCTCTTACAGGCGGAATTAAAGAGGCCAATGCAGGAGGACAACCTTCTCAGATGCTTGCCAGGCTGGGATATGCGGCTATTGTACTCGAGAGTAAGCCCGAAGATGATACACTTTACAGGATATTCATTAACAAGGAAGGTATTACCATAACACCCGACAACAGCCTTAAAATGCTGGGGAACTATGATCTTGTGGAAAAGCTGAAGTCGGAATACGGCGACAAGATCGGATGCATATCCATCGGTCCTGCCGGTGAAATGAAGATGGGAGCAGCTTCCGTTGCCTGTACGGATATGGAGTTAAGGCCTACACGTCACGCTGGGCGGGGCGGTGTTGGGGCTGTCATGGGCAGTAAGGGTGTGAAAGCTATTGTACTGGATGATACGGGCACGAGTACGCGGAGCCCGAAAGATCCGGATCGCTTTAAAGAGGCAAACAAGAGATGGGTTGAAGGATTGCGCAAACATGCCGTTACAGGTGAGGCACTCCCGACCTATGGGACTAATGTACTGACAAATATCATTAATGAAGCGGGGGCGTATCCGACACATAATTTTCAGACCGGACGATTTGACGGCGCGGAGAAAATCAGCGGGGAAACAGAGACGGAAACAGAGACGGAAAGAGGCGGCTTGGCAACCCATGGATGCCATCAAGGGTGCATTATCAGGTGTTCGGGCATCTATGTGGACAAGGATGGACACTATCTGACTAAGCAGCCGGAATATGAAACGGTCTGGGCTCACGGTGGAAACTGCGGCATTGACGATTTGGATACCATTGCCATGCTGGATCGTCTGGACGATGATTTCGGTCTAGACACCATTGAGATGGGCGCAACGATCGGGGTGGCTATGGAAGCGCGGCTGATCCCCTTCGGAGACGGAGATGCAGCGATTGATTTGCTTAAAGAGGTAGGGAAAGGGACTCATCTGGGACGCGTTGTGGGAAACGGCGCACAGGTGACAGGCAAAGTCTTCGGTGTCGAGCGGGTTCCCGTGGTAAAAGGTCAGGCCATGCCTGCCTATGATCCACGAGCGGTACAGGGGATCGGTGTGACCTACGCCACAAGTACCATGGGTGCTGATCATACGGCCGGGTATGCTGTCGCCACCAATGTGCTAGGCGTGGGCGGGACACTTGACCCCCTCGGTCCCAAAGGACAAGTGGAGCTATCAAGAAACCTACAGATTGCTACGGCGGCTGTGGATTCGACCGGTATGTGTTTGTTTGTCGCCTTTGCTGTCCTTGATCAGCCTGAGACTTTTCAGGCATTGATCGATATGATCAACGCGTTTTATGGCCTGACCCTCACTGCGGATGATGTAACAGAACTTGGGAAGTCGGTGCTCAAGAATGAGAGGACATTCAATGTCAGAGCTGGATTCTCAACTGAAGATGACAGACTTCCGGCCTACTTCTACCAGGAGTTTGTAGAGCCACATCATGTCACATTCCAGGTGAGTGACCAAGAGTTGGATAAGGTTTTTAATTTTTGATCATATCCTAACGAGTTCACCCTCCATTAAAACCTGTTCTGCCATAGGCCATGAGCCATGCCGAATGGAGTATGCCTGCCCCGAGCTTGTCGAGGAGGATGAAGAGGAGGGCAGGCTACAGACACCGTCGATCCTAACCTATGGCGTCGGACGAGGGTGGTTGATCGTTGAAAAAACCAAGGAAGCTATTTGGATCCAATGAAATTTTTAGTTAAGGATTCGATGATTAAAGGGCTCCTCTCTCTTAGTGCGGGATCTTCCATAAGGTTTTCCCGTAAAAAACAACGATGGATCTTCAACGAGTGTAACAGATGGATCAGTTGTATATGACGGTGGAGCCGGAGTTGGTTCACCGTTTCTTTTCATTGTTCCAGAAGGGTGTCTACATCAGAGGAAAGATCGGCAGCAGTGTCTTTTCCTTTCTTTCCAATGAATGTGGAATATCACGCGACTATTTAGAAGAGAGAATACAAACCCTTTTCTTGGATGGGAAGGCGGTCGACGACCTGCACACCTCAATAATAGAGGATGGCTCGGTTCTCTCACTCTCTGCGGCCATGCCGGGACTCTTGGGTGCGACTCTTCGAAAGGGGGGATATTATGCGGTATTTCGGAGACATATCTCAGCGAATGAAACGAGCGACAAGCCTTTAGCAGGAGAAGCAACCATCAAATTGAAACTCTTTAATCTAGTTTTAAAGGAATTGGGCCCCAGACTTTTAAAAGAAGGAACTGAAGTCCAAAAACAGGACCTCCATAGACTTATTAAAGGCTTCACCGAGACAGGCCTGTCCGGTATAATAAAGGTCACCCTTAATAGTCTGGATCTTGATATCGCCCGATTGTCTCTCATGGATTTGGGCTTTGAGAGGATCTGGTTGAAATTGGAATGGTAGTCACCCCTTTTGCTGCAATGGGATCATCCACCCGCTATAGGTGGAAAAATTCCGACCCGATCCCCTTCATGAATGGCTTCGTCATCATGGGCATGAATGCCGTTGATAAAGACGATCTTTATCGCATCAGGAGGAATCCCCAAGAAGTCAATCAGAGATCCTATGGTGCTCCCCTCTGGAATCTCAATGGGCTGGGCGAGTTTTGGCCCACTGTCGGTGGATCGATAGCGGGAGAGAGACGCAAAAAGCCTGAGTTCAATCTTCATTGATCTACAAAGTGATAATTGTTTATGTCATCTCAACAGACAACGTGATTCACACCGGATAGTATCGTGTCCCAGAAATAATCCAAATTACTCTGAGTAGATTTTATGACACGTGGGGGTATGGGGGTCTCTTTTCAGTTTCGCCACCATCTATCCAGAGGTCGTGGAACGGCACCATAATTTTGCATATTATGAAGC